>CAYYSS010000096.1:0-8718 GCA_964474325.1 uncultured Nitrospirota bacterium | reverse complement strand
AACACCCGTTTCGTCTGTTGACGGTACAGCACCAGCACTGGAAATGCGGCACTCTTACCGGTCGTTGCAGTCGATCAGAGGGTCAGGCACGCCGGCTTCCTCGAACCCCTTTGCGCGAAGAAGACATGAATCGCACCGGCCGCAGGGGGATCCGCCCGGGGCGGGGTCGTAGCAACTCCACGTCATGGCGTAATCCAACCCCAACCGTACTCCCTCGCCGATAATCCCGGCCTTTGTCATGTGGACCAGAGGGGCAAAAATACGAAACGGAACCCTGCCTTCCACGCCCGCCTTCGTCGCAAGGTTCGCCATGGTCTCAAAGGCCTGGAGAAAAGCCGGACGGCAATCCGGATAACCGCTGTAATCGATCGCGTTGGCCCCGATTACCAGCCTCGACGCCCCGATCACTTCCGCCCACGATAGTGCATGGGCCAGGAATAACGTGTTTCTCGCCGGAACGTACGTCGCGGGAATACTCCCGCCGTCCCCGCCCGGGCGTCGGTCTTTCGGCACCTCAATGTGCGGATCGGTCAGGGCCGATCCACGCATTATCTCCGGATCCACACGGATGACCCGGTGCTCCGCGGCGCCCAGGGCACGGGCTACCGCACGGGCGGCATCAAGTTCCCGCGCGTGCCGCTGGCCGTAATCGAAACTCACGCAGTAAAGTTCCATACCCTGCTCTTTCGCCAGGGCGGCGGCGGTCGCGGAATCAAGCCCGCCACTGAGAAGTACCACGGCTCGCTCTTTTACGTTCATTGAAGTTACGACCCGGATCCGACCGGCTGAGCCGGTCGCCCGGGTGTGCCCCCGCCGGCGCGATGATATCCGGTGCGGCCGTCTATTGGAAGATGTCTCACTGCACGTCGTCGGCCGTGCCCACAACGCCGTCCGGCCCTCCGCTTACGACCGTCATCAGACCGGACCGATCAACGAGCACGTAGGGTTTTCCCCAGGGATCTTTGCGGGTAAAACCGGTCTCGTCGAGACGTTCCGGCTGCCCGTCGCCGCGGTGCCTGTGGAGCGAGAGGGCGAGCCGGCCGTCTTCTACGCCGGCGCCGGCACGCACGTAGCGGAAGAAACCGACAAACCCGGAAACAGACATGAATATCATGAGCGTGACGCATATGGCCCATACGAGACCAACCCCTGCCATCCCTATCGCCAGGGGTGAAACCCGGGGTTTTTCCCCGGGCGTTTCCCGGGCCACATCCGCCACCTCGACGGTATCGATAACACCCTTCTCAAAAAGATCGACAATGGCCTTGCCGGCTTCGAAATCATCGAGACCGGACAGTTCGATCACCATACTGACGTCGTGAAACCCGTCGACCCATTGAAGTACGCGCCGCTCGTCCTCACGCAGGTCCTCGGGTTCAACACCCGTACGCTGATAGACGGCCTGGGGGTCGATTTTCCCCTCCAGCACGGACCATTCGTCCACGATCCGCAGGCCTTCCATGAGAAGATGCTCGGTATCGAGTTCTATGGGAAAATCCACGTCGGCTACAACGTCCTGGGTGGCAAACTCGTAATGCCCTTCCTTCCAGCTGAACAGATGAACCACGGTCTCCGACATCAGCTCCTCGACCACGGGCTGAACAACCTCCGCATCCGCCAACCCCTCCCGATAAAGGTACTTGGCCAGCCGTTCCGCGGGAATGTTTTTTTCTCCCAGGAGATCCTGCAATGCCGCTTCGTCGATCACGCCCCGGGCGACGAGCAGACGACCGAGCCGATTGGTCTCGGTCTTCCGGCGGGACGATGCGCCGACGATTTTGCCCTCGAAAAACGAGATTCGGACATTATCCGTTTTACCGTCAAGGATGAGCAGACCGGTCTTGCGCTGAAAATAGATCATCTGCAGAATGTCCGCAAGACCGAAATCTTTCAGATTGCCTTCTAGAGCCATCCCTTAGCGAGCCTCCTGGTTATCGAAACGAAATTCCCCACATACAGCAGTGCCACGGCCAGAAAACCCGCTATCCTGACCGTCACCATCGGCACCATCCCCCGATAGGGAACGAAAGGCGGCGCAGCTACAAGCAGTCCCAGACCAAAGGTCCAGACCG
This sequence comes from uncultured Nitrospirota bacterium, assembly GCA_964474325.1. GTDB lineage: Bacteria > Nitrospirota > Thermodesulfovibrionia > SZUA-242 > CAYYSS01 > CAYYSS01. The sequence goes on along the minus strand of CAYYSS010000096.1, from coordinate 6,646 downwards.
CAAGGAGTACAACGGGCCTCAGGACGTTGCCCGCGGCAAGATCGCTCAATCCGGGAACGAGCGCAAGGATACGGAGACGGTTGCGAAACCGGTCGTGCCGTTTTCGGACACCGATCATGCGCGCAACCCGGTCGACGGGGTCATCGGTCTCCAGGCTGGTCGTGAGCGAAACGCAGTTGCTGCAGGTCCCCTTCGTCCCCCGGGGATCGCATCGGGAGCATACAACAGCCATACATTTTCTGCAGTAATACGCGCCGGAGACCTGGCGCCGGTCGAGAACCGCGAAGATCACAATGAAGATACCGCCTAAGAAAGGAAGGGCGGAGCCGGGAACCACCATGATAAACGGCCGAACCAGGCTGGTCGCGGAACCGCCGACGGTCGGTGACCGGGCGGCGAAGATAAAGCGCTCCAACGACCCGAGTGTTTCATCCACGACGACGCGGCCCTCTGCCCGAAACCGGGTAACCGCATCCGCGTCCGCCTCCTGGGCTTCCCGAAGGACCCGGTCACCGTCCTCGAAACGCAGTACCTCCCGATAGGCCTGACTGAGATTGTAGAGGACCCGTACGTTACCCGAAGAATGCAGACGTTCGTAAATGCCGATGGCCCGCGGAATATCTCCCAACCTGAAATAGGAGTTTCCGATATTATTTTCCACCCGAATTCTCTTCTTCTCCGACGGGCTCTGCATACCTTCGTATACGGCGATGGCTTCCTCGAAGCGTTTCTCACGGCTCAGGGCGAGTCCGAGGGATAAATCCGTTTCCCAACTGCCCCCCGGGGAGAGAACGCCCAGGGCGTAGCGCACTCCCCGATCCTCGTTGACCTCGATTACGGCCTTCGTTTGGGGTATGGACGGGAGACTGAGGAGGGCCCCGGCCCACGTGACACACCAAAACGACAGGACCGTCCAGACCGCCATGAGGAACACGGGGATACGCTCCCGACGCGACAGATACGGCATCATCACCGCAGAGGCGGCAAGGAGTGCGGGCACCACCCCGAGGGGAAGGGCCACAGCCGCGAGCACGGCCATATAAAGGCGCGTTTTCCGTCCCTCCCGGGCGTCATGAAAAAGAAGCGGAGCCTTAAAAATGCCGAGGGAAAAAACGAAAACCATGCATACGGCCCAGAGACACCAGAAGGTAAGAAGCAGGAGGCTTCCGCCGACGGCGGCGGACCAGGTCGTGTTCGCCGCAACCGCGGCCAGCCCACGGAATATATCCTGGAGCCAGGCCGCTATACTCTCCCGCCGCTTGAGTTCCGCCCGGGCAAAATAGGCCGCCGGCAGATCCCCGGCCGTCTGCACCGCCGCGTCCAGGAGACGTACGGCCTCCCGGTGGTCTCCGCCGCGCTCCGCCCCGGCCGCCGCGTCCATCAAAAGGAACGCCCGGGCGTCCCGGTCTTCCCCGGGGTGTGATCCCGTATTCAAGGCGGCCTGTGCCGACCCGCAGAAACCCACCGCGGAAAACATCACGAACAACAGGACCATACCCGCCCGAAGGGTGCGGACCGGTCCGCACCCGCGCGAGTACTCCCATCTACTGCCGTTTTCCAAAACCATGTTCCTCGTGGCGGATAAGGCGCCTGACGTTATCGCGGTGTTTCAGTACACCAAGCACGGTAAGTGCGACTCCAAAACCGGTTTTCTCCGGCGCGTCAAGGTAGATTATAGCAGGCATCACGGCCAGGGCGGAAAGGGCGGCCGCCGACGAAACCCGGACGATTGCGAAGACCACAAGCCAGACAAGTACAGCCCCCCCCGCCGCAAGGGGCGAGTAAACCGCAAGGGCGCCCAGCGTCGTCGCAACGCCCTTGCCGCCGCGGAAACGGGAGAACACCGGAAAATCATGGCCCACGACGGCCGCAAGGGCCGCACCGCCCCGTACGAACATATCCCCGCCGAATACCGCACCGAGGCCCGCGCCCGCCACTCCTTTGAGGAGGTCTCCCGCCAGGACGATGAGCGCCGGACCCCGACCGAGGGCCCGCAAGGTATTGGTGGCTCCGATATTGCCGCTGCCGGTCGCCCTGAGATCGACGCCGTACCGGGCCGCTACAATGGGCCCGAACGTAATCGAGCCGACGAGATACGACGCGAGGATGACGATCAGATCGCTCATTGCGTCTTGATATAACGGGTGAGATACTGCATACCGGAATAAACACCCAGGATCATTGAGGCCCATATGCAGATCTGTCCCACCGGCTCCAGAGCAACGGCCAAGCCGAGTTCCCCATATACGAACAGGAGTATGATGACGGCCGTTATCTGGGTTCCGGTCTTCCACTTCCCCCCCGCCTCGGCGGGTATGACCTGGTCGCGGGCCAGTGCCACGAGCCGGAGCACGGTCACCAGGAACTCCCGGATTACGATAACGATGGCGATCCATGCGGCCACGAGACCGACGTCAACCAGGACGATCAAGGCGGCGATAACCAGAAACTTGTCCGCCAGAGGATCGAGGATGATTCCGAAACGGGTGACCTGTCGGGAGCGCCGGGCAAGATAGCCGTCCAGAAGGTCGGTAAGAGACGCGACGATGAATACCGCCGCACCCACCAAAGGCTGACGGTACACGGCGAAGACAAACACGGGCACCAGAAGCACGCGGCTCACGGTGAGGGCGTTGGGAATGTTCAGCGCCATGGTTGAATCTACGGAATCCCGTCGCCCAGACGACCCTGGGCCGTGAGTATGAAATCGATCAATTCCCGCACCGCACCCCGTCCGCCGGGACGGCGGCAACGGAACATGACCTCCGCCAGTACGACAGAGTCTGCGTCACAGGGGGCCGCGGAGAGGCCCACCCGCCTGAGAAGGGGCAGGTCGACTACGTCGTCGCCTATAAATGCCGCCGCCTCCTCACCGAGGCCGGAGGACCTCAGTATACGCCTGAAGCAGGCGACCTTGTCCCGTATCCCCTGGTGGACGTGTTCAATACCCAGTTCCGCGGCCCGCTGGTCGACGGCCCTGCTGTCGCGGCCCGAGATTATGACGGGAACGATACCGGCACGGCGGGCCATGACGATTCCGTGACCGTCCCGGACGTAAAACGTCTTCCACTCCCGCCCCGTATCGTCGTACACGATCGTGCCGTCGGATAACACCCCGTCCACGTCAAGAACCAGCATACGGACGTTCCGCGCCCGCGCCCGGAGATTCGGTCCACGACGGACCGCCGGGTTCCCCCGGGCCGTCTCCCCTGCGTTGGGCCCCCTGCCCGTCACGCCAACCCTGCCTTCAACAGATCGTGGAGGTGGACCAGACCATCAAGGCGTCCCGCATCGTCCACAACGAGTAACGCGGTAATGGCATGGCGCTCCATACGGGCCAGGGCGGCGGCGGCCAGTTCGGACCTCTTCGCCGTTTTCGGAGATTGCGACATAATGTCACCTGCCGTCAGCTGAAACAGATCTTTACCGCTTCGCTCTACACCCCTGCGAAGATCCCCGTCGGTAACGATTCCCTGGACGATATCGTCCGCGTCGACCACGGCGGTCACACCGAGACGCCCGGAGGAGATCCGCACCACCACATCGCACATGGGGGTATTGCCGTGCACCACCGGAAGACCTTCCCGCGGATGCATGACGTCTTCTACGGACAGGACCAGCCGACGGCCCAGGGTGCCTCCCGGGTGAAACAGGGCGAAATCCTCCTCCCGAAACCCGCGTTCGGTCAGGAGGACCACCGCAAGGGCATCCCCCAGGGCCAGGACGGCCGTGGTCGAAGACGTCGGGGCAAGACCCAGGGGGCAGGCCTCCTCCTTTACGCCGGCGTCCAGCACCACGTCGGCCGCAGAGGCCAGCGTGGACTGCCGGGATCCCACGACCGCAATAACGGCAATCTCAAGTCGCTTCAGTACCGGCAGGATACGGACGATTTCATCGCTTTCGCCGGAATTGGAGATCGCTACAACCAGATCCCCACGTCCCACCATTCCCAGATCGCCGTGGATGCCCTCGCTGGGATGGAGGAATAACGACGGCGTCCCCGTCGAGGCCAGGGTTGCCGCAATTTTTCGGCCGATCAGGCCCGACTTGCCGATCCCGGTCACCACCGTGCGGCCCCGACACGCCAGGATCATACCGACCGCCCGGTCGAAATCCGGGCCCAGCCGGGGAATCAGATCCGTTATACACTCCGCTTCCAGCCGGAGCACGTTTTCGGCAAGCGCTATGCGGTCTCGTTCCGTCATGTTCCCGTCACCATGATTTCCATATGTACGTTTCTCACCGGGCGCAGAGGTTCGTCCGTCTCAATCCGCACCGATTTTATAAACCGTCCCCGCCGGCCCCTGGTATCGACCCGCGCCCGGATCGTCCCCTCCTCCCCCGGCTTTACGGTACTCGAACTGAGTACCACCGCGGTGCATCCTCACGTGGGTTTTACCCTGAGGATGCGAATCGGGCGTTCGCTTTCGTTTCTGTACCGGAAGACATATTCAACCAGGTCCCCCGCCTGTACGTCGCGAAAAACCACCCGTTCCTCCTGGAAGTGGAGGCCGGCGGCGTCCCGGGCCCCGGCAACCCGCGGAACTGTTCCCACAAGTACGGCAAAAACCAGAAGCGCCGCACAGGCGCCCGCCACCTTCAAAAAGCCCCCCGGCGAGGTCTCAGGCCCCGGCGCCATCGGCGGCCTCCCGTATGCGCAAAAGCGATTTCAACAGATCTTCCACCTCGCTCAGGGGGATCATGTTCGGTCCATCGCAGAGCGCTTCGTCGGGGCGGGGGTGGACTTCCATGAACACCGCGTCGCATCCCGCCGCCACCGCGGCCCGGGCCAGGAGCGGGGCGAAACGCCGCTCGCCGCCGGAACTGCCGCCCATTCCGCCGGGTATCTGTACGGCATGGGTCGCGTCGAACACGACCGGGACGCCCAGGTCCCGGATCAGCGACAGCGCCCGCATGTCCACAACCAGGTTTCGGTAACCGAAACTGCTCCCCCGTTCCGTAATGAGGACCTGATCATTACCCGAGGAGACCAGTTTTTCCACAAGGGGACCGACGTCGGCGGGGGCCAGGAACTGCCCTTTCTTCACGTTGACCGCTTTCCCTGTTCGGGCCGCCGCGACGAGAAGATCCGTCTGGCGGCAGAGGAAGGCCGGAATCTGCAGTGCGTCGAGTACCTCGCCCGCCGACCGGGCTTCCGAGGGTCCATGGACATCGCTGATAACCGGCAGCCCGGTCTCGTTCCGTACCCGCTCGAGGATCCGGAGTCCCCGTTCGAGCCCGGGGCCGCGAAACGACGACAGGGATGTGCGGTTGGCCTTGTCGTAGGAACTCTTGAAGACGAGTCCGATACCGAGCCTCCGTGCCATGGCGGCAAGGAAATCGGCCGTGCGGAGGGTAAGATCATCGCTCTCGATCACGCACGGGCCGGCAATGACGGCAAGCCCCGTCCCTTCACCGACGGCAACGCCGCCGATGGAAACCCGGGCGGCCGACCCGCCGGAGGGGCCCGTCAGCGGCCCGGCATCACCCCCCACGCCCCTCTCCGTGGGATTCCGTGGTAACGATCACATCGTCGGTCGAGTCAAGGAGAAAGTTCTTCGCCCGCAGGGCCGCCCCGATGAATTCCCGGAACAGCGGATGGGGCCGCCGGGGACTCGACATGAACTCCGGGTGAAACTGACAGCCGAGAAACCATGGGTGGTCCGGTATTTCGACGATCTCAACGAGTTCCCCGTCGGGACTGAGCCCGCTGGTCATCATGCCGGCCTGTTCCAGCCGTTCCCGGTACGCGTTGTTGAATTCGTATCGATGACGGTGGCGTTCCCGTATCTTGTCGCGCCCATACACCCGGTGGGCCAGCGAGCCATCCGTCAACACACACGGATACGCCCCCAGGCGCATGGTGCCCCCCATATCGCTTTCGGCGGACCGGATCTGTTCTTTTTCCAGACGGAAGTCATACCAGCGTTCCATCAGATAAATCGCCGGGTCGCTCACGTCCGGATCGAACTCGGTACTGCCCGCGCCGGGGAGATCACAGACGTTGCGGAGAAACTCTATCACCGCCAGCTGCATCCCGAGACAGATACCGAAATAAGGGACTTTCTTCTCCCGCGCATATTTGATCGCGGTTATCTTTCCCATAGTACCCCGGGACCCGAAACCGCCGGGCACCAGGATCCCGTCGATATCGGCCAAAAGGCCGTCCGGTCCCACGTCTTCGATCTCTTCCGCATCCACCCACTCGATCCGGACCCGGGTCCGGTGGTATATCCCGCCGTGGACGAGGGCCTCGTTCAGGCTCTTATAGGCGTCCTTGAGTTCGACATACTTGCCGACCATGGCGATAACCACCGTGTCGTCCGGGTTACGGATCCGGTCGGCTATCTCTTCCCACTCGGACAGATCCGGTTCCCGAATCGGGAGTCCGAGCCGCCGAACGATAAGGTCGTCCAGGCACTCTTCCCGCAGAGCCAGCGGGACTTCATAAATCGTCTCCACGTCCCTGGCCGAGATCACGGCTTCCGTCTCCATGTTGCAATGGATGCCGATCTTCGTCTTCATCTCCTTCGAAAGGGGCTGTTCGGTCCGGCAGAGGAGCACGTCGGGCTGGATACCGATCGCCCGCAATTCACGGACGCTGTGCTGGGTGGGTTTGGTCTTCAGCTCGCCGGCCGTTCGAATA
>CAYYSS010000095.1:0-8936 GCA_964474325.1 uncultured Nitrospirota bacterium | reverse complement strand
ACTTCATTCCCCGTAATCACCACGCCGACCCTGGCCTTCCGAAGGGGCTTCACCGCAACAACTCCCCCCCTCACACAACCCACCGCGGTATCCACCAGCTCCTTTTTCACAACCAGCGGGATGGCTCGAGTCCCGGCGACCCGCTGTCCTCGGCGGACGACCGTGTTGTCATGGAGAGTCGCGCACATCACCTCACCCAGCATATTGAAAGCCCTCAGAGCATCGGTTTCTATACGGAGAAGACCGTCCCGCGTTGCGACGAGATCGATTTTCCCTTCTTTCGGCTCCTCCCGGAAACCGACACCGTCGCCCGCCAGGGCTTCCGCGAGTATTCGTGCGGCGTCATCCTCGTGGAGTTCGCCGTCGCCGATTGCAAGTATCGCGAGGTGCCCCTTGCCGATACGTTTCAGCCGGTCGAGATCGGCCTCACAAACAACGTGCCCCTTCTTGAACGCCCGGCCTTTGAACTCCCCGGGCCTGATCTCGGTTATATCGTGGGCGAGGACGAGCCCCACGGCATCCTCCAGAGGAACCAGAGTCGTTCCCCCCTTCCGGGCGATTTGCTCCCTGCTCGTCTCACACATAACCGCCTCCCCGTCCCGACCGTCCCCGTCCGTCTGTACGGGGCGCCATGTTTGTTCGTACACCCTGTTGCCGCAAAAAAACACCGGGAAAGGGGCCGGTCACCCGCCTTCGGCGGAAGTCAGAAGGGAGAAGGGAGAGGGAAGACGGGAGAAGTAAAGGCTTTTCACGTCTAACGTCTTCCGTCTCACGTCTTCCCGCCTCTCAACCCCCTTGCCCCTCGCCCATTGCCTATAGCCCCTTGCCTCTCGCCCATTGCCCCTTGCCTATCGCCCATCCTTCACGCCGTGTCGCGGATTTTTTTGAGGCCGCCGGCCCCGTGTTTATGCAACTGCAAGGTACAGGCACCGTCGTTACTCCCGGCTTCCGAATATCCGTTCGTACCGCCTGTCGTCCGCCTCACGCATACCGTCTTCCAGTTCGCGGAACTTCTCGAGGAATACATGGGCATCTTCCGTCAGTACCGCGCCGCCGCCGTTTCTGCCGCCCTTCCGCCGCTCAAGAAGCGCAAGGCCGAGGCGTTCCTCCATGGCCTGGATATAACTCCACACCTTCCTGTACGAAATATCGATTTCTTTTGCCGCACCGTTGATGGAACCGCACCGGTCAATGGCCTCAAGCAGAAACCTTCGGCCCCTCCCGAACACGGGTTTCCCGTCGGCCTCGATCCAGATTTTGGATCGTATTGCGAAATCGCCGGGTGTCTTTTTCTTTATGCGGGACATGCATAACGCTCCCTATAATTAATCCTTAACCCGATAATATCCGCCGTTTGCACACGGTTTGCAGAGAACCGATCCGTTCCGGCGCACTTCCCGCATGTCCTGCACGTATTCCCCGCAGGAATCGCAACGGACACGTGCAAGCGGGCGTCCCGGGGCGTCTTCGGGTCGGAGCACGACCTCCACCGGGGTTACGTCGAACAGTTCATCGTCGGGCATTATTCTATAGGCCTCCGATTGCGCCTGGTACTTGTCCGTAATATCCGGGAATAACCGCCGTGCCCGCTCGCGGGAATCCTCCCGGGCAAGAACCCGTACGGCAGTGTGGGTCTCCGTGTTCAGAAACGTCACGGCCATTTTTCCGTAGTCGAAAAACCTCATGCTCCGCTTCCCGAGACTGCAACCCGTTACGGACTGGACCGCGTCGGTCGCACACCGATCCATTTCCACAAATACGATAAGTTTCTTTCGATCGACGCCTTTCGGGTCCCATATTCCGACCTCCCGGAGCCCCCGCATGGACATGCGAACGCCGAGCACCTGCCCCGGACAGAGGTGGCCGTGCACGGCTACCGACTGCTCCAGCAGACTCGAAAAACTCTCTTGCATTAACGGTTCAAACATCGAGACACCTGATTTTCCCCTGTCGTTGCAAAAGATTTGTCGCGAGAGAGGCCGGTCACCCGCCTTCGGCGGAAGTCAGAAGGGAGAAGGGAGAAGGGAGAGGGGAAACGTGAAAGGCCGGGAAAAAATGTCGGCAGTCGGCGGTTGGCAGTTGGGCCGCACCTATCGCCAATCGCCCATAGCCCCTTGCCTGTCACGTCTAACGTCTTCCGTCTTACGTCTTCCTGCCTCTTCCGTCTTACGTCTTCCCGCATCTCAACCCCCTCGCCCATAGCCTCTCGCCTTTAGCCTCTCGCCTTCATGCCGTGTTGCGGATTTTCTTGAGGCCGCCGGGCCCGGTTTTATGCCGCTGCAGGGTTTCATTTCGCGCCGGTGAAGCTGTTTTCCACGAGCGGCTTTGCGTTCCGCTGGGGAACGTGGCACTGGTCGCAGAAATATCTTCTCGCCGAGACCGCAGGCAGGTGCTTCCCCGCCCGGTCGAGGTAGTGACTGGGACTGACGGCGGGGGCACCGGAGCCCGCAACACCGTGGCAGCCGAGACAATCATTTTCTTTCAGGGTAATCTCATATTCTTCCAGAGAATGGGGGACGAGCGGGGGTTGTTCGGCGAACGTCCGCGGAATCCGTGACCGGGCTCGTATGATCTCCGTTGCAGGAGGAACCGCGGACTCCGAATTGAGAGGAACACTGCCCCGGAGCGAGACCACGTCCCCCCCGCCGACGGCGATCGAAAAGGAACCTGCCAGCGTTACACACACAACGACGGTAACCACGCAACTACTTGTTTTCTTCATGATGCATCCTCCGTCATCGTACTGAATCGCGTTGAAAACCGAAAAACGTCTTTTTCGCAGACATCAATACATCTGCCGCAGTTTACGCAGTTCGGAGACAGGATCACCGGGCTCCGCTCCCCCGAGCCTTTGAGCGCGGGACGTATGACCTGGGGCTCGGGGCAAACCGCAAAACAGGCCATGCAATCGTTGCATCTCTGCCTTCGAACCGCACTGACCCGCACAAGGGCCGGAACTGCAAGCAGACTATAAAACGCCCCCACGGGGCAGATATGCCCGCACCACCCCCGGCGGACAACGAAGAGGTCCAACGCCAGCACCGCGGGAACGACTACCCACGCAAGACCCATTCCGAACAAAAGACCCCGCTGCAGGATCGTTACGGGGTTAACCCACTCCCAGGCAATGGTCGCCGTAATCGTCGAAACGGTCAGGGTGCCGGCAAGGAGCCAATAACGCGCTGAAGGGGGAAATCGCGATGCCGGCCGTGACACACCCCTGCCATGAAGCCAGGCCGCAAGATCCGTAAATAGGTTCACCGGACAGACCCAGGAGCAATACGCGCGCCCCCCGACGATAAGATAGAACACGGCAATCACCGCCGTGCCTATCGCGGCATCCCGGGCAACCACGTGACCCGCCAGCAGGGCCTGAAACGCAACGTACGGGTCCATCAAAGGAATGGTCCCCAGGAAAACACTCGAGGCGAGTGTGCCTTTGAGAATCCATATCCCCCCGAAGGGGCCCAGGGCAAATAACCCCAGGATCCCGAGCTGTACCACCCGGCGGAGCACAAGCCACTTGGCGGATTTCAAGCGTCCTTTCGCAACGCCCGGCGGGTTTTCCGCCCTGCCCGTCATCAGCCGCCTCCGGGGAGTCTGTCGGGAAGATCAAGAACGCCCGGCACCAGCGCACCCCCGGCCTTCTCCTTTTCTTCCCAACCGAGGCGGTAGTGACGCCCCAGTTCCGCCTTTGCCAAGCCCCGGGGAAACACCTTGATCGCGGCCGTGTCAAGCACACAGACCCGCTCACATTTCCCGCAGCCGGTGCATGCTTCGGAATGAACCACGGGTACGAAGATCGTATGCCTGCCGCTCCGCTTGTTATGTTGCGGCTCAAGGGTGATAGCCTCGTCGATTAACGGGCAGGCCCGGTAGCAGGTATCACACCGGAGCCCGAGGTAGTTGAGACAGGTCTCGTGATCCACAACAACGGCAAGACCCATGCGAGCCTTGTAGATATCCTCGAGCCTCCGGTCCAGTGCCCCGGTGGGGCAGGCATTGATACAGGGAATATCCTCACACATTTCGCACGGTATCTCCCGGGCCACGAAGTAGGGGGTCCCCGCGGGAACCGGCTCGCCGAGGCGGGACAAACGAAGGGCGCCGTAGGGGCAGTCCCGCACACAGAGACCGCACCGGGAACAGGATGCCAGAAACCTCCGGCCCTCCAGCGCACCGGGGGGTCTGAGCGCATAGGTCGGCAGTGCCCTGGAGCGCTCTCCGTACACGGCAACGCCCGTGCTCACGAGAAACGCAACAGAGGCGGCGCCGGCCGCGTTACCGAAAAACTGTCGGCGCGAAATGGGGCCTTTCCCGGAACCGATCGGCTCTACCGTGCTCTCCGTACCCATTGAAGTCTAACCTTCGCCTCCCCTGTCCAACCCGGGCTAAGCCTTCGAAACCTTTGCCGCACACTTCTTGAAATCCGTTTCCTTTGAGATTGGACAGGTCGCGTCAAGGGTCAGCTTGTTGACGAGTCGACTCGCATCGAACCAGGGAACGAACAGCAGCCCTACCGGCGGCCGGTTCCTTCCCCGCGTCTCGACCCGTAGAAGAATCTCCCCCCTCCGGGTCTTCAGACGGGCCATATCGCCCCGCTGAAGACCTCGCTTCTTCGCATCGTCCGGGTGCATGAACAACTGGGCGTCGGGCACGGCACGGTAAAGTTCCGGCACCCGGCGCGTCATGGATCCGGAATGCCAATGTTCAAGCACCCGGCCCGTGGAAAGCCAGAGATCGTATTCGGCGTCCGGAGACTCCGCAGGAGGTTCATACGGAAGGGCAAAGATGTTGGCTTTGCCGTCCGGCTTGCCATAGAATTTTATCCCCTCCCCCTTTTTCACGTAGGGATCGTATCCCTCCCGGAAACGCCAGAGGGTCTCCTTGCCGCCCACCACCGGCCAGCGAAGGCCCCGCGCCTTGTGATACATCTCGAAATCCGCCAGGTCGTGCGCCTTGCCCCGCCCGAAGCCTGCATACTCCTCAAAAAGGCTTTTCTGGATATAGAATCCGAAATGCTTTGACTCCTGGTTGTCGAAACCCGGCTGAAGCTGGCCGAGGGGATATTTCCGCGCGTGCTCGTTGGCGTACAAAATATCGTAGAGTGTCTTTCCCCGATACTCCGGTTTTTTCTTCAGGAGTTCCGCGGGCCATACCTCCTCAACCTTGAACCGTTTCGAAAACTCCACAATCTGCCAGAGATCGCTCTTCGCCTCACCGGGGGCCTGTACCTGCTGACGCCAGAATTGGGTCCGCCGTTCCGCGTTCCCGTAGGCGCCTTCTTTTTCCACCCACATGGCGGCGGGAAGAATCAGGTCCGCCGCCTGGGCCGTAACCGTGGGGTAGGGATCGGAGACGACGATAAAATTCTCCGGATTTCGATACCCGGGATAGGTCTCCTCGTTCATGTTCGGCGCGGCCTGCATGTTGTTGTTGCACATGACCCAATAGGCGTTCAGCTTCCCGTCTTTGAGCATCCGGTTCTGGAGTACCGCATGGTAACCGGGCTTCCCGGGAATCGTCCCCTCCGGGAGTTTCCAGACATTCTCGGCCTTGTCCCGGTGCTCCTTCTTCATAACGACCATGTCCGCGGGCAGCCGATGGGCAAAGGTTCCGACTTCCCGCGCGGTCCCGCACGCCGACGGCTGGCCCGTGAGAGAAAAGGGCCCGTTACCGGGCTCGGAGATCTTCCCCGTCAAGAGGTGGACGTTGTATACCAGGTTGTTTACCCAGGTCCCCCGCGAATGCTGGTTGAATCCCATGGTCCAGTATGAGCAGACCTTCGTTTTCGGGTCCGCGTAAATTTCGGCGAGGGCCTCAAGGTCTTTCTTCGGCACCCCGGACATACCGTGTACTTTGTCCAGCGTGTAGGTCGAAACGAACTCCGCATATTCCGCCGGCGTGATGGGCTTCGAACCCACCAGGTCTTTCCGTTTTTTATTGTTCGCGGCCTTCAGTTCAAGGGGGTGCGCCGGGCGAAGCCCATAACCGATGTCGGTATTACCCAACCGGAAGTTCACGTGGGCCTTCACGAAATCCTCGTTCGTCTTTCCCGTGGTTATGATGTGGTTGGCAATATAGTTGAGAATAGCCAGGTCGGTCTGCGGGGTGAAGACGATGCCGAGGTCGGCAAGATCGAAATTTCGATTTCTGAAGGTGGAAAGAACCGCAACTCGAACGTGGTCCGCCGTCAGGCGGCGATCCGTAAGCCGCGACCACAGGATCGGATGCATCTCGGCCATATTGGCGCCCCAGAGGACGAAGGCATCGGCCTTTTCCAGATCGTCGTAACACCCCATGGGTTCGTCGATACCGAAGGTACGGATGAATCCGGCCACCGCGGATGCCATGCAGTGACGGGCATTGGGGTCGATGTTGTTCGACCGGAACCCGGCTTTATAGAGTTTTAAAGCCGCATAACCTTCCCAGACGGTCCACTGGCCGGAGCCGAACATCCCCACGGACGTCGGGCCTTTCTTTTTGATGGCCTCCTTGAATTTCTTTGCCATCACGTCGAACGCCTCGTCCCAGCTCACCGGCTCGAAGGCCCCGTTTTTGTCGTACACCCCGTTTTTCTTTCTGAGCAAGGGCCGTGTGAGACGATCTTTCCCGTACATGATCTTCGCGAGGAAATAACCCTTGATACAATTCAGTCCCCGGTTCACCGGAGCGTCCGGATCCCCCTGGGTTGCCACTACCCGCCCGTTTTTAGTCCCCACGAGGACACTGCACCCCACGCCGCAAAACCGGCACGGCGCCTTATCCCATCGAATCCCGTCGGCACCCTTCGCACCGGATGCCTCCGGAGAAAGAGTCACTCCGGCCACCGCGGCGGCGGCAACAGCGGCGTTGGTCTTGATGAAATCACGCCTCGTCAGTCCCATCACGTCCCTCCTCTTCATGCAGGTCGTCGTCACAGTAGTGATAGACCATTGATGCGGACAGCACCCCTTTAAGATCCTGAACCTTGAGTACGGTTTCGGTAAGCGCCTGCCCCCGCGTCTCCTCCACGGTGATTACCAACCTGCCGTCGTCCGACGCCCCGTATACATCTACCCCGGGAAGACCCTCAAGCGCCGCTTTTACCCCCGGCATGGACTCGGGATACGCCCGGACCACTACCCCTGAAACATTCATAGTCTCCCTCCAGATTCAAACTCCGGCGATTTCGGATAACCTGCTTACCTTGACGGCCTCCGCCGGACATGCGCGGACGCAAGCGCCGCAGGCGCTGCACCGCTCCCGGGAAATCTCCGGGGCGCCGGCCCGGGCCTGAAACAACCCGAACGAAACCGCATCCTCGCCGCACACCTCGCCGCAGGCACGGCAGACCGTCGCCCCGTACGGCGAGACAGCGCGACGTATCGATGTGCGCCATATGTCCCCACAACGACTGATTTTCAGCACCCAAGGCGCCCGCGGGACAGGCCTCGGCACAGCAGCCGCAGAATCTGCATTCGCCTCGCGTGAAATTCATTCGGGGGTAACCGGCGCGGTCCGACTCGATCACACCCGTGGGACAGGCGGGTATACACTCGCCGCAACGAGTGCACGCGCGGATAAAGTCCGCCTCGTTACCGGCGCCGGGCGGCCGTATGGCCTCGTCTGCGCCTCCGAAATCACCGCGCAACAGTTGCAGACGGGTTACGTATCTCAACGGGGTGCAGTACTCCTCCGCGGATGTCTCAAGTTCGATGGCGCCGTTGGGGAGAAATGCGGCGCCGGATCTCCATGAATAAAAACCGACTCCTTTATCGAAAGCTATCACCAATAGGGGCGGCAGTCAACAACGAATGTTCATTCCTCGCCGCTGTCCCGAAGCGTTCCACCGACGAAAAAGGATGGGCTCCACAGGCGAGAGGCTATGGGCGTGGGGCGAAAGGCAGGAAGACATGACAGGCAAAGGGCGAGGGGCGATAGGGAACGGCCAACTGCCAACCGCCGACCGCCGACCGCCGACCGCCAACTGCCGACCGCCAACTGCCGACCGCCAACTGCCAACATGTTTCCCCTTCCCCCGTCTCCCTTCTCCCCCTGCGCCTCCGGCAATCTGCCGGTTGCTAGGGGATAGGCGAGGGGCTATGGGCTATGGGCGATAGGGAACGGCCAACTGCCGACCGCCAACTGCCAACATGTTTCCCCTTCTCCCTTCTCCCAACGCCACGTTACGCTTTTTCGATGTTGACGAACTCCACCGGTGCAGTGCCGTTTGCGGACAGCGCCGTAAGGGCGTTTACCTTGCCGTGGGGAAAGTGGGTCGAACTTACGGCCACCCCTTCCGGCAGATCTTCGGCCACCCGGACTTTGAGAAAGACCGCGCCGTTTTCCGAAGCCACCCGTGCGTGGTCGTTATCGCTCAGGCCGAGTCGTTCGGCGTCTGCCGCCGCTATTTCGATCTGCGATTCATTAACCACGAGGTTCAGGGCCTCCGACCGGCTCGACATGGTGCCGGAATGCTGGAGCACGTCCCGGGTGGTGAGACGAATCGGATATTCCCCTGATGCCTTCGGCCGGGCCGGCGGATCTACCGGCACGAAACGGGACTCGCCCCCGTCCTGAGCGTCGGGCGCGAGCGTGCCCATTTCGTCCCGGAGGTCCTGAATCGACCGCACGTTTATCTCCCGGTCCATGGCCCAGGACAGGTTACGCAGAATCTGCCAGTCGGGCAGGCTCTGCCCCGTGGGCTCCGCCACCCGGCTCATCGTCTGCGCCCGGCCTTCGGCGTTGACGAAGGTACCGTCTTTTTCACCCCAACTCGCGGCAGGCAGGACCACGTCGGCGATCTTCGCGGTTTCGTTCATGGCAATAGTACAGACAACGAGACAATCGAGTGCCTTTAACGCGGTTGTTACCCGCGAGCCGTCGGGAAGTCCTGATACCGGGTCCTCGCCCATGATGACGGCGGCCTTGAGCACGCCGGGTTCATAGAGCAT
>CAYYSS010000094.1:0-8944 GCA_964474325.1 uncultured Nitrospirota bacterium | reverse complement strand
TTTTTTGATCCCGCCGGCCCCTTCTCCAGGAATCTTTTGCAACGTTAAGGATAACGCAGCTGTCACGGGGTATTTCACGTCCGCAGCGGAAAGCCGACGGAATTCCCGGGTTATAGGATATATCGCGTCAGATCGTCGTCCGAAACAATATCTTTGAGCCGCTCGCGGACTGTTTCTCCATCTATCGTGATCTTTTCGCCGCTTCTTTCGGGCGCATCGAAAGAAATATCCTCCAGGAGACGCTCGAGTATGGTGTGCAGGCGCCGGGCGCCGATGTTTTCCGTACGGCGGTTGACGTCTGCCGCCACCCGGGCAACCTCCTCCACGGCGTCGTCGGTAAAGGTCAGGTCGATCCCTTCGGTCCCCATCAGAGCGGCATACTGTTTCGTCAGGGCGTTTTTCGGTTCCCGCAATATACGAACGAATTCCGCCTCACCCAGGGGGTCCAGTTCCACCCGGATGGGAAAACGGCCCTGGAGTTCCGGAATCAAGTCCGAGGGCTTCGCCACGTGAAAGGCCCCCGCGGCCACAAAGAGAATATGGTCGGTCCGTACCGGCCCGTATTTCGTCGTTACCGTCGAACCCTCGACGATCGGAAGCAGGTCCCGCTGAACCCCCTCCCGGGAGACGTCGGGGCCGTGGCCGCCGGAACGGGCCGCGACCTTGTCGATCTCGTCGATGAACACGATTCCCGATTCTTCGGTTCTGTCCAGGGCCTCTTTTGTCACCCGTTCCATATCAACAAGTTTCTGGGCCTCTTCCTGAGTAAGGAGGCGTCGCGCCTCCGAAACGCTTACCCGTTTTCTCTTGGTCTTCTCGGGCATGAAATTGCCGAGCATCTCCTTGAGATTGATTTCCAGGTCCTCCATACCCACACCGGAGACCACGCCGAAGGGCATGGTCTTTTCTTTTATTTCCATTTCGACCTGCCGGTCGTCCATTTCTCCCCGGCGGAGCCGTTCCCTGAGCTTCTCCCGGGTCTCGTCGTCGGTCCCGGTTTCCCGATTCGTGTCGAGCGCCAGGGAACCCACGACGGGGGCCTGGCGTTTCGGTGGAAGGAGCAGATCGAGCAGACGGTCTTCGGCAAGTTCCGCCGCCCGCTGCTCTACCCGCTCCATATGCTCCGTTCTGACCATGTTGATAGCCAGTTCCGTCAGGTCCCGGATCATGGACTCCACGTCCCGACCCACATAGCCCACCTCGGTGAACTTGGACGCCTCGACTTTGACGAACGGTGCCTGGGCCAGCCTGGCGAGCCGCCGGGCTATCTCGGTCTTCCCCACACCGGTAGGGCCGATGAGGATGATGTTCTTCGGCAAAACTTCATCACGCAGTTCGTCGGGCAGCAAGCGCCGGCGCCAGCGGTTACGAAGGGCGATGGCCACCGCCCGTTTCGCCTGTGCCTGACCGATCACATAGCGATCCAGCTCCTCGACGGTGGTGCGGGGCGTCAGGTGGTCAAGATGATTGTCCATGGTTCAAATGGTCTCCACTATAATCTCGTTGTTCGTGTAGATACAGATTTCCGCCGCGATACGCAGGGCCTCCTCGGCGATGACCGGGGCTTCGAGATCCGAGTGCCGAAGGAGCGACAGGGCGGCCGCGCGGGCAAAAGCCCCGCCCGACCCCACCGCGGCCAGCCCGTCCTGGGGCTCCAGAACATCCCCGGTGCCGGAGAGGATAAACGTATGTTTCCGGTCGGCCGTCACCAGGAGCGCTTCAAGCCGCCGCAACATTCGATCCGTACGCCACTCTTTGGCCAATTCCACCGCCGCCCGGGCCACGCTCCCGCCGTACGTCTCTAATTTGTCTTCAAAACGCTCAAAGAGCGTAAAGGCATCCGCGGTGGCACCCGCGAAGCCGGCCAGCACCCGGTCGTCGTACATACGCCGTATCTTCCGGGCGTTATGTTTGATCACCGTCTCCCCCAGGGTTACCTGGCCGTCGCCGGCAATGGCGACCTGGTCTCCCCTTCGAACACAGACGATCGTCGTGCCGCGAAACATTTCGTTCTTAGCCCTGCTCATGGTTTCTTTCCTCGTTTTTTCGTATCCCCCCGCCGAACACGGGGATGAGCATCGTCGTAGACCCGTGCCAGATGCGCCACGTCCACATGGGTATACTTTTGCGTCGTCGATAGAGAGGCATGCCCGAGAAGTTCCTGGATAACCCGAAGATCGGCACCGGACTCCAGCAGATGCGACGCAAACGAATGCCGCAGGGTGTGGGTGCTCACCGCCCTGTCCGTCAGGCCGCCGTCGACGGCATAGCGCTTTACTATACGACGGATCGAGCGATCAGTCAAACGCCCGCCCCGGCTGTTGAGAAAGACCGCGCGGGTGTCCTTGACGGCGGGTCTGTCACGCAGATAATCCTGCAGGGCGTCGACGGCCTTCATCCCCACGGGAACGATCCTCTCTTTTCTCCCCTTTCCCCTGATCCGGACCATAGCGTCTTCGAGATGAAGGTCGTCCCGGTTGAGTCCTGCCGTCTCGGCGACCCTGAGCCCCGACGAGTAGATCAGTTCAAGGAGAGCACGGTCGCGCCTGGCCTGAGCATCGCGGCCCTTGACGGCTTCGAGCAAACTCAGTGCTTCGTCGGGGGTCAGAACACCGGGGAGCCGCCGCCGACCCCGAGGGCTTGCAACCACCCGGGCAGGATTCCGGGGAATCCGACCCTCCCGGTGGAGGTACCTGTACAGCGATCTCAATGCCGCAAGCTTGCGCCCGACCGTGGACGGCGCAAGCCCCCGGCGCCGGAGCCCGCCGAGAAACCCCCTGATATCCATATGATCCGCCTCCGCCGGATCCCCGTCTATGAAACGGACGAATTCCGTCAGATCGGCACGATAGGCCCTGATGGTATGTTCCGATATCCCCCCCCGGGCCCGAAGCGCCCCGATAAAATCCGCGATGCGCCCGCCCGGGTCCGTCTCCCGGGGCAGTTCCGGAGGCTCGTCGCCTTCGCCGGGTTTCATTGAATTTCCCGAAGGAACCCGTCCCACGCTTCAAGGGCCCGTTCCGCGTAGCGGGCGGACCGCTCCCGCTTGTTACGGACCCGTTTTTCCAGGGGTTCGAAGAGGCCGAAATTTACGTTCGACGGCTGGAAGCGTTCCGCCCGCGTACCCGCCAGATGTTCGAGCAGGGCCCCGTGGGCCGTGACGGGCGGCGGGACGACGACGGGCCTTCCGGCGACCTCCCGGGCCATGAACAGGCCCGCGAGCAGTCCCATGGCCGTAGATTCCACGTAACCCTCCACGCCCGTAATCTGGCCTGCCAGCATAATCCGCGTATCCTGCTTCAAGTGAAGTCCACGGTCAAGACACCGGGGCGCATCCACGAAGGTATTACGATGAAGGCTGCCGAGGCGGAGGAATTCCGCGTGTTCGAGCCCCGGGATCAGGCGGAAAACCCGTTTCTGTTCGGGCCAGGTGAGCTTTGTCTGAAAACCCACGAGATTGTACGCCGTGCCGAACCGGTTTTCCATCCTCAGTTGAACCACGGCATAGGGCTCTTCGCCCGTTTTCGGATCGGTCAGACCGACCGGCTTCATGGGACCGAAGCGGGGCGTGTCGATCCCCCGGGACGCCAGAGTCTCTATGGGCATACAGCCTTCAAAAACCTTTTCTTCCTCAAACTCCCGGGGCGAAACCTTCTCCGCGGAGATAAGTGCCTCGTAAAACCGCTCGTACTCCCGCCGGTTCATGGGGCAGTTCAGATAGTCTTCGCCGCCCCGGCCGTAGCGGGATGCAGGGAAGACCCGGTCCCGGTCAAGGGACTCGGCGGAAACGATCGGCGCTATTGCGTCGTAAAAGTAGAGGGCATCCGCATTGGTCCTCGACCGCAGATCTTCGGCCAGAGCGTCGGAGGTAAGGGGTCCCGAGGCCACGATAACCCGCCCTGTTTCCGGGACGGCGTGTACCTCCTGCCGAACGAGTTCGATTCCCGGTTCGGCCCCGATACGTTCGGTTACCGCCGCGGCAAATCGCTCACGGTCCACGGCCAGGGCGGATCCGGCCGGGACCCGGTGCTCATCCGCCGCCGCCATGATCAGGGAACCGGCCCGGCGGAGTTCTTCCTTCAGGAGTCCTACCGCATTGGTCACCTCCGTACTCCTCAGCGAATTACTGCAGACCAGTTCGGCCAGATAACCCGTGGCGTGGGCCGGAGTCCGTTTGCCCGGACGCATCTCGTAAAGGCGCACGGAACACCCCCTCCGGGCCGCCTGCCAGGCCGCTTCGCACCCCGCAAGCCCGCCGCCGATGATTGTTACGGCCGCGGACATCGGGGGGAGAAAACGAGACGCAGGGGTGGAGCCGCTACGGGAGCAATCACGGGAGATTATACGGCGGGCCGTCCCAGCGGGGCGCGACACCCAGACGGGCATACCCGGGCCGGCGGCCGAGGAGCAGACGGGCATGGGCGGCCTCGAGGCGAAAGCCGTACCGCTCGGCTTTCTCAAGAGCCCGGGCGATACGTCGACGCCCTCCGGTCTCCGCGCCCTCCATGAACAGGAGTTCACCCTCGCCGAGTTCGGTGTAGATAAGACCCCGGGGGTCCCGGGTGGCCAGGAAGAGGTCGCGGGCCTTCTCGAAAGATCGGCGGGCCAGTACCCGGCGCCCGAGCATCTTATGGGTCGTCCCCCGGCTCCACAGGGTATAGGCATAACTCACCCGGTCGCCGATCGTCTTGTAGATACGTTCCGCCCGGCGGAAATAGTCCAGGGCCTCCGCCCACCGGCCGTCCATCCGGGCCCCATTGCCGAGCCCGCAGAATGAATAGGCCGTGCCGAACCGGTCGTGGGCCTTTGCGAACATCCTGTTGGCCCTTCCGTAAAAGCGGCGCGAGTCGCGGAAACGGCCCGCAACACGGCTCGCCCCGCCGAGACCGTTGTAACAATATCCCACGCCGCGGCTGTCCCCCATGCCGCGATAAAGATCCAACGCCTCGTGGAAGGTCTCGATCGCCCGGTCAACAACGCCCTGGATCCGGTACGTTCCCGCCAGCGCCCATACACTGAAGGCGATGCCGGCCTCGTCGCCCAACCGCCCGTAGAGCCGTTCCGCGGCCTGGAGATCCCGAAGGGCGCCACGGACGTCCCCGAGGGCCCGCCGCGCAAGGCCCGCGCCGGACCGGCAGTCGGCCCGGCCCGCAGGATCCCGCGTCATGGCCCGGGCCTCGGCGTAACGTTTCAACGCCCTGTTAAACGCCCCGGTCATGCGGAGGGTATCGGCGGATGCTATCAACCCGTCGACAACACCCTCACGGTCCCCGCGGCGGCGAAACAGTGTTACGGCCCTGCCGTAGAGACGGAGGGCCTCGGCGTACCGGCTTCGCGCGCGGCAGGATTCCGCCGCCTCAAAGAGGTCTTCAGCCGATTCCCTCAATGCGCCGCCTCACGTCTTTATAGTCGTATTTCACGCCCAGGATCGCCTGGTAGATATCTTTTGCCTCTTTGGTCTTGCCCTCGGCCTCCATGGTACCTGCCAGACAGTAATACAGCTCAAGATTCTTCTGGGCAACCGGATCGTCCCCAATGGCTTTCCGGTAGGCATCCTCCGCCAAACCATGGAGTTTCTTCCGCCTAAAAAGATTGCCGAGAACGAAATGTCCCTCCTGATACCCCTCGCTGTCGGGCTCCAGTTTCTGAAACATGGCTATCGCCTCGTCACCCCGCCCCATCTGGTTGAGCAGGAGCCCCCCGTCGTAGAAAAGCCCGGCCTTGTCGAAACATGTTATTGCCCGGTCCATGTCTCCAAGTTTCAACCATAGAGGAGCCGCGTCTTTAAACCGCCCCCCCTGCTCAAAAAGCGCCGCAGACCGGTCGGGCCGATCCGCCCTGAGAAAACACTCGGCCGCCGAGTTGTAATCGCCGATTTCCTCGTAACATTCGCCGGCCTCTCCGGGGCGGCCGGCGGCTTCGAACATTTCTCCCGCCTTTACCGGATCTCCCCCCGCGCGATAACTCTCGCCGGCCTCGGCAAGGTTTCCGGCGTATTCATGCATCTCGCCGCGTATGCAATGGGCCCGGGCGTCGTTGCCGGCGCGGGTGAAATTTTCGGCGGCCCGCTCATACTCCCGTCCACGATAGAAAAGTTCTCCCGCCCGTTCGTGGACACCCGCCGCCTCGAATGCTTTCCCCGCATCGATCCAGAGTTCCGCCGCTTCGAGCATTCTTCCCGCCGGTTCGTGGAGCTTCGCTTTGAGAAAACACTCGGCCGCCTTGAGGGCCAGTTCGTTACTGCCCCCCGCCAATGCCCGTTCCAGACCGTAGGCCTTTTCGTAACACTCAGCGGCTTTTTCCAGTAGTCCGGCGCTTTCATACTGCCGCGCCGCCTGGCCGAAGTTCTCGGCCTTTTCAAAACACTCACCGGCCCGCTTGCCGTCGCCGCCTTTCGCGTAGGCCTCGGCCGCCATAACGGGTTTGTCCTTCTTCAGGTGGGCCTCGGCGACGGCTTTCCAGTTGCCGCTTTTCTCCCAGAGCCGCATGAGTTCGTGTCCGGCGCCCATTTCTTCGTAGATCGCCTCGGCCTCGGAAAACCGTTCCGCATCCTCAAGGAGTCGGGCGGCGGCCCGATGATTATCCATGGCCGTGTAGCAACGGACTGCATCGTCCAGATTGCCGAGTTCTTCGTAGATCTTGGCCGCATCTTCCCAGTTCTGCTTCCGTTCGAACTTTGCGGCTTCTTTTAAGGGATCCTTTTTGAACGGTCCCACGTTCTGGAGTTTTTCCGCCCCGGGGATCGGTGACTTGGCAAGCTTGAGAATCGTCCGCACGATGATGATCACAAGCGGAATCGCCACGACCGCCGCGACATACCCGAAATACCCGCTCTCGACGATCGTGCCTATAAACGGAATGTCTTCCATGCTTTCATCCCCTCCCGAACCGCCGCCGTTGCCAATACACCCATCTAGTCGTTGAAGCGTCCCCGAATATCGGCCATAAAAGCCCCGTAATCCGGTGAACCGAAGAACGCGGATCCCATGACCACGATATCGGCGCCGGCGTCGGAAATTTCTCGAATGTTCTCCGCCTTCACTCCGCCGTCCACCTCGACCAGGGTTTCGAACCCGTTGTGCTCAATTCGGCGGCGCAGCGCCGTGATCTTCCCGTTTACCTGGGGAATATACGACTGTCCCCCGAAACCGGGATTGACCGACATGATCAGCACCAGGTCCGTGTCGGGCAGAACGTAATCAATCGTCTCCAGCGGGGTCGCCGGATTCAACGAGACCCCCGCCTTTGCCCCGGCCTGCCGGATCGTTTGAAGCGTCCGGTGGAGATGGACCGACGCCTCCTGATGGACAGTGAGCCAGTCCGCCCCGGCGTTCACAAAATCGGCAACGTATCGCTCCGGGGCATCGATCATGAGATGGACGTCCAGGGGCAGATCGGTGACCCTTCGTACGGCCTCCACGACCAGGGGACCGATGGTGATATTGGGCACGAACCGCCCATCCATCACATCCACGTGGATCCAGTCCGCTCCGGCCGCTTCCGCCGCCCGGACCTCGTCGCCCAGACGGGAAAAATCGGCGGAAAGAATCGACGGCGCAACTTTAACCATGAAACCTCCCCAACGGTTCGCTTATCGGGGAAGGTCAAGCCCGCCGGTACGTTCCCGGAGCCCCTCCCACGGATACCCTTCTGTCTCGACCCCTCCCCCGGAAAGGCCGACCTCAACCTCGGCGCCCGGCGGCACTTCCACTCCGGCCTCCGGGCGCTGCCACATTATAACACCGCCCCTTCCCGTAACCCGGATTCGCAGACCCGACTCCGAAAGAACCGCCTCGGCGGGCGCCCGGCGCTGTCCGATAAGGTTCGGTACCGTAACCGCGGCCTCATAATCGCCCGAACTTACGAGCAGGGCCACGTCGGGCCGACCCCGGGTACCGGGAGCGGGATTCTGGGCAATAACGTGGCCGGCCCGCACCCTGGCGTGCCGGGTGTGGGAGACCCGAAGGATCTCTATGCCGTCCCGTGCGGCGAGAATACGGCTTTCATCAAGGCCGAGACCCTCGAAATCCGGCGTCAGCCGGGAAGACGGTCCCATGCTGATGACGAGTCCGATCCGGGTCTTTTCCTTGACTTCGTCACCTGGCCTGCGGTCCTGTTCCAGGACGAATCCCGCCGGGAGATTATCGTCGTGGCGCCGCTCCGTGATTTTGTACCTCAGCCCGGCCTGTCGCAGACTTTCCGCGGCCTCCGTAAGCCGCGTTCCCGTCACCCGGGCAACGACTACCTCCCTGCCGTAACTCAATAAGCGGTAAGCGGTAATACCCGAAACGGCGGCGACGCCGGCCGTAATCAGGGCGATTGCAGTCCAGAAGAACCAATGCGCGCCCGGAGGCGGTCGGTGCGGATTGTGTCGTCTGTCATGAAGGTTTTTTTCGGCCATTGTCTTCGATTACGCGAACCCGGAACTCCCCTCTCGCCTATCGCCCATTGCCTAACGCCCTGCATGCCGCATTAAGGATTTTCTTGAGGCCGCCGGACCCGTATCACCGCAAGATTATACCGTCTTGTCCCACCGGGCGGCGAAAAAACCGTCTGTTCCGTCCCGATGGGGCCATGACCGGAAATATCCGGGGCCCGACCGGAACCGGCCGGTAACCGGGGCGCGACGGAACGCGGGAAACGCCCGCTCGAACGCATCCGCGACGTCCTCTCCCTCCTCGGGTTCGGTGGAGCACACGGCGAAGACAAGACTGCCCCCGGCCCGGAGAAGAGGCGCAACTTTTGCGAGGATACGACCCGCCTGGGCGCCGTTTCGCCGAAGGTCCGCAGCCTCCCGGCGCCACTTGATCTCCGGATGGCGCCGGAGCGTACCGAGACCCGAACACGGAGCATCCACAACGACATGGTCGAACCCGCCCGTCTCGTCCGCTCCGTAATGTTCCACCGCGGAGGTAACGACGCGGACGTTCCGAAGGGAGAGACG
>CAYYSS010000093.1:0-8951 GCA_964474325.1 uncultured Nitrospirota bacterium | reverse complement strand
ACGCTGAAATTAATTCGGAGAAATCTCTTCGCGAAAGTGCGGAATGTACGACTCGGCATTGGGAAGACGCATTTTGAAACCGGTCGAGTCGAAGACGCACTGGTCGTTCTCGACGGCCTTGTCGGGGAGCATGCGGACAGTGACGCGACCCCGGAGGCACTCTACCTCCACGGGGTTTCGAGTTATAAGGCCTCGGGCGACCCTTCGGGCCTCAAGAAAGCCTATGAACGGCTCGCCGCGGAGTATCCTGCCAGCGAATGGACCCGCCGGGCCTATCCCTATCGACTGCTCTGATCCACGTGCCCCCCGGTGCGGAGAAAGGCCGCCCCGGGGGGCAGGCTCGGGGCGGAGGGCGAAGGGCAGGGGGGGAGACCGTGACGCGTACCTCGTGAAATTGTGTCGCCCATCGCCGTCCCCTTTTTATATCTCCTTCGACGGGCAGACATTCTTGAGTACGCATTCGTCGTGTTTCGGCCCCCGCGCCGTGCAGACCGTCCGGCCGTGCAGGATCAGGTAGTGGGAGATCCTGCCCCATTCGTCCCGGGGAGTGTCCTTCATGAGGTCCCGCTCGATCTTTACGGGGTCCGTGTGCTTTGTAAGCCCGAGTCTTCCGGCGAGGCGCTTCACGTGGGTATCGACGGCGATACCCTCGTTTTTCCCGTAGGCGTTCCACAGGATAATATTGGCGGTCTTTCTCGCGACACCGGGAAGGTCTATGAGAGCCTCCATCGTGTCGGGCACGTTTCCGGAAAACCGTTCCCTGATCATCCGGGCCGCGTTTTGAATGTTTTTTGCCTTATTCCGGTAGAAATTGATCGACGAAAGATCGTCCTGGAGGACATCCAGCGGGGCGTCGGCGTAGTCGCCGATCGAGCGGTATTTTCGAAACAGACCTTTCGTGACCTTGTTGACGTGGGCGTCGGTGGTCTGGGCCGAAAGGACCGTGGCCACGAGAAGTTCCCACGGAGTGCTGTGTTCGAGCGCCGTTTCCGGGTTGGTGAACACACGGGAAAGCCGTGCGAGAATAAGCTCAATGCGTTTCTGTCGCGTCATACCGGACCTCCTTGACGGACTATGATACATCCGCCGGCATCCCATGTGCCGGGTGAACCTTGTGTTTGGAATTTCCGCACCATCAGGGTAAACCTTGCAGTGGCATTACATCCGGGGCCAAGGCGCTCGAGAAATTCCGCAAGACGGAATAGAACAAGGTTCAAGGTCCGAGGTTAAAACACTTGTGACAGGTGAATGGTGAAGAGAAGGCACTGAGCCACAAAGGAAAGATCCGGAAAGACGTCTCCCGTCTCACATCTCACGTCTTATATATACGTTTAACCGCTGGCGAAGACGGGTGCGTATTTTTTGATCCCACAGGCCCCGTTTCCCGGAAAGGATTTGCCGCAATAGGCTAAACTTTGGTTAACCGGGTACATGAACACCGTATGAAAACAGCGATCATAACCACCGGGGACGAGATCCTCGCGGGGGAGCTGATGGATTCAAATTCCGCCTGGCTCTCGGGTGAACTCTTCCGTCGGGGTGTTGCTGTTGATCGTCACATTTCAGTGGGTGACGCCCTGGGTGACCTGACCGCGGTTTTTCGGGCCGCGGCGGAAGAGTTTGATCTGGTGTTCGTAACCGGCGGCCTTGGCCCCACCGACGACGACCGCACGGCCGAGGCGTGTGCCCGGCTTACGGGTGCTCTGCTCGAGATTCACAAGCCGAGCCTCGAGAGGGCCCGGACGAGGTTTTCAGCCCGGGGATTTCACTTTACCGGGAACAACCTGCGCCAGTTTCGGGTGCCGGCGGGGGCGGTTGTCTACGATAACCCGGCGGGTCTTGCGCCGGGGTTTTCGTTTGAGGCCTGCAGGTGCCGGTTTTACATATTCCCCGGGGTGCCGAAGGAGATGCGGGCGATTGTGGAAAAGGTCCTGGCCGACGTGGCGGAAGTTTTTCCCGGGGACCCTACGGGCGCGTACAGGGTATTCAAGACGGTGGGCGTTCCCGAGTCTCGCCTTGCCGAACGGGTTACGCCCCTGCTCGCCGGATTCGAGGGTGTCCGGGTGGGGTACCGAACCCGCTACCCGGAAAACTGGATCCGCGTATATGTAAACACCGGAAACAGCGGTCGTTCGGCGGCAATCCTCGAGACCGTTGCGGAACGCCTCAGGGCGGAGTTGAAAACGAGTCTTTTCGGAACGGACGGGGACGAATTTCCGGAAGTCGTAGGGAAGCTCGTTCAAGACGCGGGTCGCAGTCTCTCAACGGCGGAGTCCTGTACGGGCGGCATGATTGGTTCGCTCTTGACCGACGCGCCTGGAAGTTCCCGGTATTACGCGGGAGGCGTGGTCGCGTATGCCAATCGCGTGAAAAAGGAAATACTCCGGGTCCCCGAAACGATTCTGACGGTCCACGGCGCGGTAAGTCCCGAGTGTGTCAGGGCAATGGCGGCGGGCGCCCGAAAACGTTTCAAGACGGACCTTGCCGTTGCGGTCTCGGGTGTTGCCGGGCCCGGCGGGGGAACCGAGGAGAAGCCCGTGGGACTGGTTTATCTGGCCCTGGCCGCGGCCGACGGTACGGAACACCGGGAAAGGAGATTTCGGGCGGAACGGAACGCGGTACGGCTCGGGGCCGCCTACGAGGCGCTCGATATGGTTCGATGTTATCTCCTTGCCCGGAAAGAGGATCGGTAGTTCGCAGGAAAGCCGGTTCAGCCCATGTCGGCCGGGACGTCCCGGGATCCTGCGACGCGGTTTCTGCCCGCTTCTTTTGCGCGGTAGAGGGCCGCGTCGGCTGTCCGGATGAGGTCTTCCGGGCCGTTTACGCCTTCGCCGCACTCGGCGACCCCCATGCTCACGGTTACAGAGAACTCGGTTGATTCGTAGGTCATGACCTGCTCGGCGATCCCTTCCCGCAGCCGGTCGGCAAGGGTTTTCGCGGCGTCGTGATCGGTCTCGGTGAGGATACAGACGAACTCTTCGCCCCCGTACCGGCAGACGTAATCCGTCTTGCGCACGCTTTCCTTGACGTATCCCGCGATCTCCTGAAGAACAAAATCGCCGCATTGATGCCCGTAGGTGTCGTTGAATTTCTTGAAGTGGTCTA
The DNA here is from genome assembly GCA_964474325.1 of uncultured Nitrospirota bacterium. GTDB lineage: Bacteria > Nitrospirota > Thermodesulfovibrionia > SZUA-242 > CAYYSS01 > CAYYSS01. Next base: position 5,846 of record CAYYSS010000093.1, on the reverse strand, counting down.
TGTCGAACATGATAACGCTGAGCGGCCGGCCGTACCGTCGATACCGGGCCCACTCTTCGTCCAGTTTCTTCTCGAGAAAGCGCCGATTGTAAATAGAGGTCAGCCCGTCGGTCATGTTCATCGCCACGAGCTTCCTCTGATACGCCACGGTCTCGGTTACATCCTGGACACAGATATACGCGGCGTAGACCGTGCCGTCGGGATTCCGCACGGGACCCATGGTGCAGCTCTGCTGCATGTTTTCGAACTCATGTGCAAGGGTCGGATCCGCTTTCATGGGAAACAGAAAGTGGTGGAGCTTCTGGGAAAAAAAACAGAAATTACCGAAGGCGAGCACGGATTTGAGGTTGCGTTGAAAAGAGGCGTTCTCGAGTTCCGGGAAGCGATCGAAGATACACGTACCGATGATATCTTCCGGTGCGATTCTGCTGTGAAGCTCCATCCAGCGGTTCCAGTGCTGAATACGGAAATTCCCGTCCAGGACCACGAGCCCGATATTGATATTCTCGAATATCTGGCCAAGATTCATTCGTATTGATCGAGAAAACGGTGAAGGGCCGTTTTCAGCCACGAGAGCGACTCGCCGTCGTTTATGAGAAAGAGATAGCCGCTGATCGCCCGTTGTTCGAAACTGAAAACCGTCTTCATCACAACCACCGCGGCCTGTTGATCGAATAACTCGGAACTGACGGCCTCCCGGGGGCTGTTTTCAACGATTACCCGTGGCGGGGCATAGCTCACCACGTCCCGGAGCAGTTCCGCAACCTTCCCCACGCATGCGCCGATCAGGATATTGCCGACCTCCATGAGGGTCTCCCGTTCCAGGGTATCGAGACTGAAATCGCCGTCCGGATTATCCTGTCGTTCCAGGATCCTGAACAGTTCCCGCTCGGATTTGCCCGGGAAGATGAGAAGCGCTATGCCGTTGAATCGGCCGAGGAAATTCTGTTCAACGATACTTACGTTCGGGTGGTTGCCGATACCGTCGGCAATGTAGTCCGGCAGTTCCACCGCGCTGATAAGTTCGATGTAGGGGACGTTCAGGACCACGTAGATATCGATGACCTGGGCCAAGTCCGCGGAGGCCTTGCCGAAGGCGATATTCACCAATTCCTGAAGAATATCCCGCTCTTCTTCCGAGAAATCCGGGTGGGTTATCTGTCGAACCTGTTCAGCCACGGCCGACAAGCTCCTGGCCCGCTTTCTCCAGTGCGTCGGCCACCGCCTCTTTTGTCAAGGGTTTCTTGAGGACCATAAGGGCCCCTGCGTCCATGACGCGGAAGATGGTCTTCATCTGAACGTCGGCTGTCGCAACTATGACAACGGCGTCCTCGTTGAAGCTCTTTATGAGTTCAAGGGCCTGAAAGCCGTCCATGACGGGCATCGTCAGGTCGAGGAAGGTGATGTCGGGCCGGTGTTCTTTATACAATTGGAACCCATCGTGGCCGTTTCCGGCCTCGGTGAGTTCAAACCCGTGTCCGTCGGGAAGACACTTTTTCAGTATCTTGCGGGCGATGGGAGAATCATCGACGATCAGGACCTTTTTAATCATGTAGTCTTATCGGCCGATACCCGGAGCCCTTTAGCAAGACCCGGCAGGCAGGCAATCCGCCGAAAAAATGAAGGAATTTGTCCGGCCGAGAGGCTGAAGACGGTCATACACGAGTCCGGCGGAAACTGAATTTATGCCCGGCGCCGTGGTAGGATTATTCTTATATGCGCTACGGCAAGACCGTCCACGGCTTTCTTGAACTGGAGATCTCCGACAACGCTCTTCCCGATTCATTTGTGGAACTCGCGGAGCGGATCTGCGCGGGTCTTGACGGAAGGATCGTAGAGCGGGTGGACGCCTATGCGGAGTCCTACTGGGATATGGCCGTCGACAACCACGTGGTAACCCTGCATTTTCACGGATTTATCGGAACCCGCGCCTACGCCAACGACAAAGAATCGGAATACATCATTAGAAAAATCGGCGACTTTCTCGGTCTAGACGATACGCCGCTGTAGCCGAACCCGCGACCGTTCTCGCGGGCAAACCTACACATGGCAAACCCCGCCTTTGTAGGGAAATCCCCTGCAAAACCGTGTCCCCGGGAAACGGGTGCTATAATCGGATCATAATTGGCAGGGGATCAGCCCGCGTACACAAAAAGATCATTAGCGGGTAGGGTAGCGCGAACTGCGTTACTGCGTTTGTAACGTACAATATTCGATTGAGGTGGGAAAACAAAGGGTCACGCCCTCCGTACGGGGTGATGTGGTTGCCGCCGGACGGATGCGGGGAGACCTCGCGTCGTCCTTGGACGACGAAACAAGACAGAAATTTCTTTATCGGAGGTATTGGCAGATGGTTTAAAACGGTTGACCAAAACGAGCATTCCGCCCAAAGGGCGCACATCTCCGATCAAGTCGCGGGGTCACCTACGACGGGCTTTGCCGGTCGAGGGAGACCCAGAACCGGGAGCCTAGATTTCGTTTACCGCAGGACGGATCACTGACGACGAAGGGGGATTACATGGAAACTGCAATACTAACGAGACCGAACGCCGCTACCCGTCCGGGTATGAACACGCCCGCACTCGCCGACCTCGAACGTGCCACGGAGGAGTTTACCGCGATTCTGAAATCGTTGGAAGACCGCGCCGCCTCTGCGACCGACCAGGGAGAAAGACTGGTTGCGGAATATCGGGCGGCGCTGGCCGGCCTGTTCACCTATTGCCGGGCTGTAGATCATGAGTACCGACACGACCATGAAGCTCTGAAAAGTATTCGAAAGGAGTTTCGGGAAAAAACCAACGATCTACTCGCAAAAAGCTATCTCTATAATCGGGCCAGAACGTGGCCCCAGGGGCATCCCGGAGACTATAATATCATCGAGCACGTATATCACAATATGGCACTTTCGTCCGGTCTCGGAGGGATTCTGGACAGGTATTTTCTTTCCACAACCCTGGCCCGGGCTGTGCGAAGCCGCAAAGACGCCATGCGAAACCTCATTGCATCGGCGTTGTCCGCGCGGGAACGTGCCCGCATTCTCAATATTGGTTGCGGTTCGTGTCGAGAACTTGTGGAGCTCGCCCCGGAGCTTAACGATACGAATGCGCAAATTACCTGTCTGGACTTCGACCCGGATGCCCTGGCGTTTTCCGGAAAGCGGCTTGGAGATTTGCTCACGTCCGCCAAGGCCCAGTTCAGAAAGTATAATGCCGTAAGGATGGTCAATGCCCAGCGGAATCTCAAGGAGTTTGGGCGCCAGGATCTGATTTATACGATCGGTCTCCTCGACTACCTTACGGACGACGTTTTACGGCGTCTTCTCGGAGCGCTCTATGAATTACTTGCTCCCGGGGGAGTGTTGTTTGCCGCCTTCAAGGACTCGGACCGTTACGATACGGCGGACTACCATTGGACGGTGGACTGGGATGCGTTTTATCAGCGAACCGCCGACGAGAGCCGGAAACTTATTTCGGCGGCCGGAATTCCTGACGAAGCGGTATCCGTCTCGCGGGACGCAACAGGGGTTATTATTTTCTATAGCGTGACGAGGCGTTAGTTTTCTAATATCAGGGCCGGGTCCGAAAAGGACCCGGCTGACAACGGGGGGAGCTGTTGACAAGAGATCTCTACGTTAAGGGTAAGATCCGGGGTCTTGTGCACGACTGGGCCTCGAAGGTTTTCGTGCTGGGAGCCGTCCTCTTTCTGGGACTGGGCGTGATGGACTACTTTGTTATGCCGAGACCTCTGTTCAGCAAATTTGTTTTTTTGCGTTGCGGCGTATCCGTTGTTCTGGCGCTGGCCTTTATTGCAAATCGCTTTTTGAGCCGGCCGACCTGGCCCATAAGCTATTTTTACGGGATGTTTTTCACGGCCATTTTTTTTTCCGCGGCTACTGTCGAAGTGATGATTCTATGGCTCGGGGGGGACGTTTCCTATTATTACGCGGGGCTTAATCTGCTGATTATCTGTGTGCTCGGCGTTGTCCCCGTAGCCGTCCCGTTTGCCGTTCTCGTATCGGTGATGATCTACGTTACGTATCTTGCACCCATTCTCCTGCTGGATACGATAACGGATGTCCGCCTGTTCGTAAGCAATAATTTCTTTCTTCTTGCGACGGTCATCGTGGCACTCGTATGGAGGATCATAGGACAGGGGAACCTGACGAAAATGTTCGGGCTTCAATACGACCTTGATCAGGATAGAGCTAAGCTGCGCACTTACTCCGAAGCGCTGGAAACGTTGGTTCATGAGCGGACCCGGGAACTCCATAAATCGGAACAGATGTTGAGGGCCCTCTTCGAAAACGCCAACGACGCGATCCTTATCATGGACGGCTCCGGGGCGATTCTTGATGCCAATCGAGTGGCCTGTGAAACCTACGGGTTTTCCCGGAACGCCCTGGTCGGGACCAATGTGGCTCTCCTTGAAGTTGACCGTAATCGGTCGGTCTTCGAGGATCGGTTTGCACGGATACTTGCGGGCGAGTCACTGCTTTTTGAGACCGAACACTATCGCCGTAACGGCAGTATGATTACTGTGGAAGTGAGTGCCCGGGCGGTAACCGTGGACGGGAAAGTCCTTGTTCAGGCATTTCACCGGGATATTACGCTCAAGAAGAAGATGCAGGACCAACTCCTGCACTCCCAGAAGATGGATTCCATCGGTCAACTGGCCGGCGGGATCGCCCACGAACTGAACAATGTACTGGTCGCGATCCTTGGTTTTGCGGAGTGGATTCTTCTTAAAGGTTCGATGGCGGACGATGTACGGGAAAAGGTTGCGGTAATCGAGAAAGCCGGGCGTCAAGGCTCCCGTATCCTTTCGAAACTTCTGAGTTTTGCCAGGCGGGGCTCTTTCGAAGCCCTGCCGTTCGACGTCAACAGTCTTGTGAAAGACACGTTGAGCATGATCGAACGGCTCATGCCGAGTCAGATAAAAGTAGCCACGGAACTCCGGGAGCCCGTTCCGGTTGTTGCCGGAGACGTAAGCCAGATCGAACAGGTCATCATGAACCTGCTGATCAATGCGAAAGATGCCATGCCCGGCGGCGGGGAGCTGATGGTTCGTACAACCACAGTGGACTTAAACAGCGACGATCTGGATATCGGCGCCCGGGTCGTCCCCGGGGAGTATGTCGTTCTGGAGGTATCCGATACCGGAAGCGGAATTGCCGAAGAAGATCTTTCGAGAATTTTCGAACCGTTTTTCACGACAAAAGCAAAGGGAAAGGGAACGGGACTCGGGCTCGCCATGGTCTACGGGATCGTTAAGGAGCACAAAGGGTATATAACGGCCGAAAGTACGGTCGGGCAGGGGACGACGTTTCGCGTTTACCTCCCGACGTCGGGCAAGAAGCCCGCGCGGCTCGGGACTACCGATGTCCGTGGGAGCGAGACGGTGCTTGTGATTGACGATGAAGAGCCGATTCGTGGTTTTATTGCGGAAGTCCTCCAGGACAGAGGATTTACGGTGCTGGATGCCGCGACCGCCGAGGAGGCCATCCGTATTCTTACGGGGGATCCCGACCGGATCGACCTGGTTATTACCGATCTCTCGATCGGGTCGATGCCGGGCACCCGTGTCATCGACGCCATGCGGGAGGTGAATCCGGGCATCCCGGTGATTGCCATGACGGGTTTCAGTGAATTCGCCGATGATATCCAGGTCGAAAGGCTTCTTCTGAAACCGTTCAGCGCTCCCAAACTTCTTGCCGTAGTAGCCGCCGTACTGGGGCGGCCTGTGCAGTCCGGGAATTAACCTTAACGTTGCAAAAGATTCTTGGAGAAGGGGTCGGCGGGATCAAAAAAATACGCACGGCCACTACTTTTCCTGAAACGGCGAACGGG
>CAYYSS010000092.1:0-8978 GCA_964474325.1 uncultured Nitrospirota bacterium | reverse complement strand
GGTCCCGGCTTCCGGGATTGCGAAATCCGAAAAACGGCCGCCACGAACCCCGAACCAGTATCTCGTCGCCCACATCGAAAGAAACGTCGCTTCGCGAACGAATAAGGTAACGGCGGCCGGAGGTTTGTTCAACCATTTCGTAGCGTCTCCCCGGCCTTCCGCTCACCCGCACCGGCAGAGACGAGACAACACCATGTATTTCAGCCGGCCCGGGAAGGTACGTGGTTACGTCGGTGCCGTTTACGGCGGCCGCCGTCGCGCCTCCAACGAAAAACACCGCGAGCCATATGTTTTTCGCAACCGCGGTTTTCTCACGGTGTTTCGTTGCGAGGGGCCGGATGATCAAAACAGCGGCCGCAACAGCAAAAGGAAGGAGAAACAACCCGATCAGTCCGGCGAGATCGTGTACGGCAATGCCGCCTGCAAGGGCCGCAAACGGCGGGAACAGCGGGGCGGGGTTTGTCGGAACCACCGTACCGGCGACACGCACGGTCCGGCTTTTGTACTGATCGCTCTCCAAGCGCGTTCCTCCTGACGGGATTCCCTTTAACGTTGCAAAAGTATTCCGGAAAAGGGGGTGGTGGACACGCCTTCGGCGGAAGGGAGAGGGGAGACGGGAGAAGTGAACGGCCGGGAAAAAACGTTTGCCCGTCTTCGCTGGACGCTGCGCCGCGGCACGCGGTTGTTAGTGCTTCAAACCCCGCACCTTGTACTCTCAACTTCGAACCCCTCGGCTCTTCCGCCCTCTGTCCTCTGCCGTCTGCCCTCTGTCTCCTGATGTTCAGCCCGCCGGCTTCCCCATGGCACCGGTTATCGTCCGGGCGATATCGTCCGCCAACTCCCGAATCCGTTCCGGATCCTGCCCTTCGATCATAACACGCATCTTGGGTTCCGTCCCCGACGGGCGCACCAGGACCCGACCGCCGTCCAGGGATTCTTCCGCCTTCTGGATCGCCGCGGTTACCACCGGGAAAAGATCGACCGGCGCCTTCTCCTCTACCGGCACGTTGATAAGAACCTGAGGATAGAGAACAACCGGTTCCACAAGCTGGGAAAGACTTTTACCCGTCTCCTGCATCACGGCGAGAACCTGTAGCGCCGTTACCGGACCGTCACCGGTCGTATTGTGATCCATGAACACGATGTGCCCCGATTGTTCGCCTCCGAAGTTGCAACCGTCGGCAAGCATACGCTCCACCACGTAACGGTCGCCGACCTGGGTACGCAGGAGTTCGATACCGTGTTTTTTCAGGAAATGTTCGAGTCCCACATTACTCATTACGGTCGCCACAACGGCATCGCCCCGGAGACGACCGGCCCCTTTCAGGTGTACGGCACAGAGACCCATAATCTGGTCCCCGTCCACAACCCGGCCGTGCTCGTCGCAGAACAGAGTCCGGTCGGCATCGCCGTCGTGGGCGATCCCCACCTGGGCTCCGTGGTCCCGGACCGCTTCGGCGAGCCCTTCGGGCCTCAGGGTTCCGCAATTTTCATTGATATTAAATCCGTCCGGTTTATCGTTTACGGAGATCACGTCGGCGCCGAGCTCGTTCAAAACCAGCGGTGTGACTTTGTACGCCGCACCGTTGGCACAGTCCACGACTACTTTCATTCCCTCGAGGGTCATCCCCCGGGGAAACGTGGATTTAATGAATTCGATATATCGTCCGACGGCATCCGGAATCCTGCTGGCTTTTCCGATATCCCTGCCCGTGGGGCGGACCGTATCGTGTTCATCATTGAGCAACACGTCTTCGATGCGTTTTTCCACCTGATCGGGAAGTTTGAGCCCGTCGTGGGAGAAAAATTTAATGCCGTTATCGTAATAAGGGTTATGGGAAGCCGAAATGACGACCCCCAGATCCGAGCGCATACTGCGGGTCAACAGCGCGATCCCCGGGGTCGGTACCGGCCCGACCAGGACTACATGCATCCCCATGGAACAAAAACCGGCCGTAAGGGCGTGTTCCAGCAGGTACCCGGACAACCGGGTATCCTTGCCGATGAGGACCATGTTGCGCCCTCCCTCCTTCCGCAGAACATGGGCCGCGGCCCGTCCGAGACGCAGGGCCAGTTCCGCCGTAATCGGATACTGGTTGGCTCTGCCGCGAATACCGTCCGTTCCGAAAAGTGTCCTCATGGCTTCAGCTCCTCCTTACCGATAATCCGAATACGCACGTCCACCTTTGCGGGGTCTACGCGGTAACTCTTCCCCGTACTGTCGATCTGCACGGTAACGGACTTCTCGCCGGCGGGCCAGCCGGTCACGTCCACGGGCATGGTCGTAACACTGGTGACCGCCGAGAGGAAACTCTTCACCCCGGTGGCCTCCACGCGCCCCGGATCCACGTCAACAATGCCCACCCTGGTTCCGGGGGCCGGCCGGCCCGCAATCACCGGATCCACCCGGACCATCTTGCGCTCCAGTTCCTCGAGCCTCAGACGGACTTCCGAGGGCGTAATTTTCGTAACCGCAACATTCCCCGGCACCCGCACCTGTTCCGGGGTCAGAACGTACGTCGCCTCCCCGGCCTTGCCGTCCGCCAGGTCGATATAGACCGACACGCTTCCGGGACCGATCCGTTTCAGCCGCTGTTCCTGCCCCGAAACACGAACCGTCACGGTTTCATCACTCTCCCAGACAATCTCGTGCAGGTCCGGAATGTTCTTAAACGTAAGGGGGACTTCCAGGCTTATTTCGGAACTCCCCTGGGACACGACGATGTACCAGAGCGCCACGGCCAGGAGGAGTGAGAGGACACGCAGGCCCGGGTTGCTTACCGGAAAGTTCACCTCTTTTTACCTTCTCTTTTTTCAAGTAATATACTGCCCAGACGTTCCCGGAGACCACTCATATCGAGACCCCGTTCGAGACGCCCGGCTTCGCAGAGAGACATCTCGCCGGTTTCCTCCGATACGACCACGACCAGGGCATCGGTTTCCTCCGTAAGCCCCACCGCCGCCCGGTGCCGGGTTCCCAGGGACTTACTCAAGTCGCTGGTAATCGAAATCGGGAGAAAACATCCCGCGGCCACGACCCGGTTTCCCCGGATGATAACCGCCCCGTCGTGGATCGGTGACGTGGTATGAAATACGCTCAGCATGAGTTCTTTCGTGAGGCGCGCATCCATGGGGACGCCGATCTCTATCAGATCCGTGAGACTCGTTTCCCGTTCGATCACCAGCAGGGCGCCGATCCGGCGGTTCGCCAGGGCCACGGCGGACCGGATAATATCTTCCACTGAACGGAACCCTTCAAGGGAAGACGGCAGGGAAGGGAAAATCCTGCTTTCGCCCATCTGGGCAAGGGCCCTGCGAATCTCCGGTTGGAACAGGATAATGACCGCCAGGACAATCTGCGCCCAGAAACTCTGGATTATCCAGTCCAGGGTGTAGAGATCGAAATAACCCGAGACCACGGATGCGATCAGAAGAATTCCGAGGCCGATGAGCATCTGGGCCGCCCGCGTTCCTTTGATAAGTAAAAGAAGCCGATAGATGATCGCCGAGACGATGGCGATATCGATCAGGTCCCATACCCTGAACTGTACCGAACGAAAGAACTCCAATGTTCCCTGATCCTTATCCTTATTGTTTCCTTATTGTTTCATTGCGCCGGCCCTGCAAAGAGGCGCCGCCCGTTTGTCACCGGACCCTTTACCCATAATTGCGTCAACGACCCGGACCACACGGCTCATCGCGGTGACGTCATGAACGCGGACCACGTCACAACCCCGCACTACCGCCACGGCCACCGCGGCGGAGGTTCCTTCGACGCGTTCCTCCGGCGGAAGGTCCAGAATCTTGCCGATAAACGACTTCCGCGACGGGCCGACGAGTACGGGAAGCCCCAGCGCCTCTTTCAACGTTCCGATTCCGTCCAGGAGGCGCAGGTTGTGATCCACGGTCTTCCCGAACCCGATCCCCGGATCCACAAGAATGCGGTCTTCCGCCACGCCTGCGCGGAGGGCACGGTCGACACCCTCCGAAAGATACGCCGTGATTTCACCGAAAAGATCGTCATAATGGGGTGATTCCTGCATCGTGCGAGGCGTACCCTTCATATGCATGAGTACGACCGGAACGCCGAAATCGGCAACAACCCCGGGAAGGTCGGGGTCGCCGTGAAAACCGGTTACATCGTTTACCATGGCAGCCCCCGCCTCAAGCGCCCGCTCGGCCACCGTCGCCTTGGCGGTATCGATCGATACGGGAACGGGGAGGGCATCGGCCACGGCCCGAAGCAGCGGTACGACCCTCCTGATTTCCTCTTCCGCGGGCACCGGGTCCGCGCCGGGACGGGTGGACTCCCCGCCCACGTCCAGGATATCGGCGCCTTCTTCGACAATCGCCAACGCCCGGTCACGGGCCGCCGCCCCGTCGAAAAAACGGCCTCCGTCGGAAAACGAATCCGGCGTTATGTTAAGAATTCCCATGACCGCCGTACGGCGGTCGAGAGCAAGATTAAACCGTCCCCACCTAGGCAAGGGCGGTCTCGGGTGAGCCGCCCGCCGGTTCTCCGGCGGGACCGTCGCCGCCTTTGGGAGCAGGACCGTCCTGGGGAGCCTTGCCGGACCGTTCCCCTTTGATGAGCCGCTCCACATCGTCGCCGCTTAAGGTCTCCCGATCCAGGAGTTCCGCGGCAAGACGTTCAAGGAGGTCCCGGTTTTCCACCAGGATCGTCCGGGCCGCCTCCTGAGCCTTCTTAACGATCCGCGTCACTTCCTCGTCTATCTCCTGGGCTGTCTGTTCGCTGTAGTCCCGGTGCTGCGCGATCTCGCGCCCGAGGAAGATCTGCTCTTCCTTTTTCCCGAACGAGAGAGGCCCCATCTTGTCACTCATACCCCAATCGCAGACCATTTTGCGGGCCAGTTCAGTCGCACGCTCGATATCGTTGCCGGCCCCGGTCGTGATGGAGTCCAGGGCAATCTCTTCCGCGGCCCGGCCGCCGAGGAGTACGGCTAATGTCTTTTCCACAAGGTCCCGCGACATCGTGTAACGGTCGTCCTCGGGGAGTTGTTGCGTAATACCGAGGGCCCGCCCGCGGGGGATGATGCTCACCTTATGAATCGGGTCCGTCCCCGGTGTCAGTTTCGCAACGAGGGTGTGACCCGCCTCGTGGTACGCCGTGTTTCGCTTCTCCTCTTCCGAAAGGATCATGCTCTTTCGCTCGGTCCCCATGAGGACTTTGTCCTTGGCGAATTCGAAGTCCGACATATCGACCAGTTCCTTGTTTTTCCGGGCCGCCAGAAGGGCGGCCTCGTTAACCAGGTTCGCAAGGTCGGCTCCGGAAAACCCCGGGGTTCCACGGGCAATGACATCCAGCTTGACCCCCTCCGCGAGGGGAATTTTCTTCGTATGCACCCCAAGAATCTGTTTGCGTCCGTTGACGTCGGGGTTCGGCACAACGACCTGCCGGTCAAACCGTCCGGGCCTCAAGAGTGCCGGGTCCAAAACGTCGGGGCGGTTGGTCGCCGCGAGGATAATAACCCCCTCGGTCCCTTCAAACCCGTCCATCTCGACGAGGAGCTGGTTCAGGGTCTGCTCCCGTTCGTCGTGCCCGCCACCGAGACCCGCACCACGGTGTCGGCCCACGGCGTCGATTTCGTCGATAAACATGATGCAGGGGGCGTTCTTCTTCCCCTGCTCGAAGAGGTCCCTCACCCGGGACGCGCCCACACCGACGAACATCTCCACGAAATCCGAACCCGAGATGGAAAAAAACGGCACCCCCGCTTCCCCGGCAATGGCCTTGGCAAGCAGGGTCTTACCGGTACCCGGCGCCCCCACGAGAAGCACGCCCTTGGGGATCTTCCCGCCGAGTTTCGAAAACTTCGACGGATCTTTAAGGAAATCGATGATCTCCTCTACTTCCGCTTTCGCCTCCTCGACCCCCGCAACGTCGGCAAAGGTAACCTTCACGGACTTGTCCGAGAGGAGTTTCGCCTTGCTTTTGCCGAACGAGAGCGCCTTATTGCCGCCGGCCTGCATCTGGCGCATGAAAAAGATCCAGATAGCGGCCAGAAAGATTATCGGCCCCCAGGAAAACAGGAAGTTCTGCCAGAACGACGGGGGATCGGGGGGTTTTGCCACGATCTTCACGCCCTTCCGCCTCAATTCGGACACCAGATCGGGAAATTCCGCCAGATACGTCCGGAACTTCCGTCCGTCACCGAGCCGCCCGGTGGCCTCGTTTTCCTTGAGCGTTACCTCTTTGACCTCCCCGGCATCTACTTTCGCCAGAAACTCGCTGAAACTCACCTCTTCGTCAGTGGAAGTGGGGGTATTGACAAGATTAAACGCAAGTATCATGACCACTCCGATGAGCAGCCAGATAAAAAGATTGCGGTAGGTATTCAAACGATGTCCTCCGTCTACCATAATAATTAGAGTCCCTCTGGAGATTAACATATTGTCCGGGGTTTGACAACAAACACCGCCTTAAGCTAGTTTTTGGGATGGTCAAATTTCGATTCGCTGTTATTTTCTGTTTTTTCGCGGTCCTTGCGGCGTGCGCCGCTCCCGCTCCGAAACAACGGCCCGCAGAAATACCCGCCAGGGCCGCCTTGTCCAAGGCCGAGCAGGAAAAAGGGGCTTTCGAGCGATTCCAGAAACTCTATGAGGATACAAAAAACCGGGACCGGGCCGAAGCAATTCCCCTTATCGTCGACGCCTACGAGGGGATCATCAGGGACTTTCCCGATGCGGGTCTGGCGCAGGAGGCGTATCTCAAACTCGTGATGATCAATCTGGAAGACAATAACCCGCCCGACACCGCCGCGGCTGAGGAATACTTCCGCCGCATGGTCGAACGGTATCCCGGGTCGGTCCTCCTGAACGCCGCCGAGGGAACCATCATGGGGCATTATTTCCATAAGAAAAACTGGGAGCCGCTTCTTCGCTTTACGGCGCCTCTGGTGCGCCAACACCTGGAATCACCGAAAATCGGCGAACTGTTTTATTACGCCGAAGCGAACCGCCGTCTCGGCCGGGGCGACGAGGCCCGAAACGCGTTCCAGATATTGATCGATCGCTTTCCCCGCACCCGGGAGGCGAAACTGGCCCGGGAGCGGATGGCCCTGATCGGCACGGCGGACAAGCCGGAAGACGGTTCCCGTCGCCACGGAGGAAACAAATAGTATGGCTGGACATTCGAAATGGGCGAACCGGAAACACCGCAAAGGTGCGGTTGACGCAAAACGGGGCAAGATTTTCACGAAGATCGCAAAAGAGATCATCGTGGCCGCGCGGATGGGCGGAGGCGACCCCGCGGGCAACCCACGCCTCAAACTGGTTATTGAAAAGGCCCGGGCGGTCAACATGCCCGGCGACAACATCAAACGGGCGATCCAGCGGGGAACCGGGGATCAGGAAGGCGTGTCCTACGAGGAGGCGGTTTACGAAGGGTACGGACCGGGTGGTGTCGCCATTCTCATCGACGCCCTGACGGACAATAAGAACAGGACCGTAGGTGAACTCCGTTTCATCATGGGGAAAAACGGTGGCAGTATGGGTGAGGCCGGATGCGTAGCCTGGATGTTCGACAAAAAAGGTGAAATCCGTGTCCCGAAAGCAAAGACCGACGAGGACACCCTCATGGCCGTCGCCCTGGACGCGGGCGCGGAGGACCTCAAGACCGACGACGACGAGACGTTTCAGGTTCTTACGGATCCTTCGGACCTGGAGGCGGTAGCGACGGCGGTCTCGGAGGCGGGTATCGAAATCACATCCAAGGACGTGGTGATGATCCCCCAGAACACGGTGCGCCTGGAAACCGAAGCGGACGCAGTACAGGTTCTCAAGCTCCTTGATGCCCTGGACGACCACGACGACGTGCAGAACATCTACTCGAATTTCGACATCCCCGACGAGATCGCCGCCCGCGTGGACGCGGACTGACCCCCTGCACCCGTGCGTATTCTGGGGATTGATCCCGGAACCATCGTCTGCGGTTACGGTCTCGTGGACGCGGGCGAACAACGCATTTGCTACGTAGCATCGGGCCGGATCTCCCTCGGTAGCAAAACCCCTTTGGCGGAACGACTCGGAGAACTGCACACGGCCCTTGCCGGGATTATTGATCAGTACACGCCGGCCGTGGCCGCGGTGGAAAAGGTTTTCTTCGCAAAGAGCGTCAAGAGCGCATTGAGTCTGGGCCATGCCCGGGGTGCGGTGGTGGCCTTGGCGGCGGCACGGGGACTCCGGGTCTTCGAGTACGGGGCCCTTGAAGTCAAGAAAGCCGTGGTGGGTTACGGGCGGGCGGACAAACGGCAGGTCCAGGATATGGTCATGACCCTCATGGGGCTCGATGAACGACCGTCGGAAGATTCCGCCGACGCATTGGCAGTGGCCATCTGCCATGCCAACCAGAGTCTCTCACCGATTTCCCTGGCGGCCGAGAGGATCACCGGGGGTACCCGCCGTTGATAGCGGTCGTCACGGGCAGAATCCTCGAAAAATCGCCCGATCGGGCGGTTCTCGACGTCTCCGGGATCGGTTACGAAATCGCGATACCGCTGTCGACCTTCGACGGCATTGGAGAGATCGGGTCCCGGACGACCCTCTTTACCTATCTCCACGTTCGGGAAGACGCCCTCCAGCTTTTCGGCTTTCTCACCCGGGAGGAAAAACAGGTATTCACGTCGCTCATCGGGCTTTCGGGAATCGGCCCCAAACTCGCCCTGAATATCCTGTCGGGATCCCCGGTGGACGCTTTTCTCGAAGCGGTCGAGACGGAAGACGTGGCCCGCCTTTCCAGGATCCCGGGGCTCGGGAAGAAAACCGCCACGAAAATCGTCTTCGAGATGCGGGGGAAACTCCCCCGGCGCCACGACACGCCGCAGCCCCGGGACGAGGCCCTCTCCGCCCTGACAAACCTGGGCTATAAACGCCAGGCGGCCGAACAGGCCCTTGCAGGGATCTCGCCGGATCTTTCCCTGGAAGGACAGATCACCCAGGCGTTGAAAATACTTTCCGGC
>CAYYSS010000091.1:0-8986 GCA_964474325.1 uncultured Nitrospirota bacterium | reverse complement strand
AACCCGATATTGCCTCCTATTGTATCGGTCAGGCCGCAAGTATGGGCGCACTCCTGCTCACTGCGGGCACTACGGGCAAACGCTTTGCTCTTCCCCATTCCCGCATCATGATTCACCAGCCCATGGGGGGGTTCCAAGGGCAGGCCACGGACGTGGAGATCCACGCCCGGGAGATCCTGAAGATCCGGGAGAACCTTAACAACATACTTATGCGGCATACGAACCAGACGATTGAGAAAATCCAGGAAGACACGGACCGGGATTATTTTATGTCCGGCGCCGAGGCGAAGGTTTACGGACTTGTGGATGAAGTCATCGAGAGCCTCAAGACGAAGGAGCCGGATGAGGAGAGCTGATATGGCGAAGAAAAAAGGTGAAGAACTCCACTGCTCGTTCTGCGGCAAGAGCCAGGACGAGGTGCGGAAACTGATTGCGGGTCCGTCCGTATATATCTGCGACGAATGCATCGACCTCTGTAACGAGATTATTTCCGAGGAGCGGGACCAGGCCCCTGCCGGGCAGGACGAGACCCGCCTGCCCACGCCCCGGGAGATTAAAGGTTATCTGGACGAATATGTAATCAGCCAGGAGCAGGCGAAAAAGGTCCTTTCGGTCGCGGTCTACAACCACTACAAGCGGATTCAGGATCGGCGCGAGACCGACACCGAGCTCCAGAAGAGCAATATCCTGCTTCTCGGACCGACGGGTACGGGCAAGACCCTGCTCGCCCAGAGTCTTGCAAAGATTCTGAATGTACCCTTTACCATCGCCGACGCCACGACGCTTACGGAGGCCGGGTATGTGGGTGAGGATGTGGAGAACATCATCCTGAAGCTGGTTCAGGCGGCGGATTACGATATTGAGAAGGCCCAGCGCGGGATCATCTATATCGACGAGATCGACAAGATAAGCCGGCGGACGGAAAACGTCTCCATAACCCGTGATGTCTCCGGTGAAGGCGTTCAGCAGGCCCTGCTGAAAATAATCGAGGGCACCGTCGCAAACATCCCGCCCCAGGGCGGCCGGAAACACCCGAACCAGGACTACCTCCACGTGGATACCACGAATATACTTTTTATCTGCGGGGGTGCTTTCGTTGGTATCGAAAAAGTCATCGAACGGCGCACGGCGGAGAAGGTCATGGGTTTTGGCGTAACACCCCTGGGTGAACACGGCAAAGATATCGGCGACGTATTGGCGAAGGTACAGCCCCAGGACTTTATCCGTTACGGTCTGATTCCGGAATTCGTCGGGCGACTGCCGGTGGTAGCCACCTTGGACGAACTCGACGAGGAGGCGCTGGTAACTATCCTGCAGGAACCGAAGAACGCTCTTATTCGGCAGTACCAGCACCTGCTGGAATACGAAAGCGTCCAATTGCGTTTCACGGACGGGGCCGTCCGCGCGCTCGCACGCAAGGCCAAGGAATCGAAGACCGGCGCCCGGGGGCTCCGGGCGATTCTCGAGACCGTTATGCTGGACTTGATGTACGAGATCCCGTCGATGACCGGTGTAAAGGAATGCGCTATCAGCGAGGAGGTTATCACCAAGGGCGAAGCGCCCCTGCTTGTGTACGAGTCCGACGGGAAGGCGGAATCCGCGTGATATTCCGGGAAATCTGCGCGAAACGGGTACCGCAATGATCGTTCAATGTCCGAAATGCAAGGTCAGGCTCAAGATTGCCGATGAGCGGGTCAAGCCGGAGGGTACCCGGATAAAATGTCCGAAATGCACTACGACACTGCTGGTGCGCCGCCCCGCCGCAAAACCTGCAAAACCGGCAGAACCGCCAAAACCGCCAAAACCGGCAGAACCGGCAGAACCGCCAAAACCGGCAGAACCGGCAGAACCGTCCCCGCCCAGCGTACCGCCCGAAACCAGGGGTCCCGTACCCGCTGTCGAACCGGGAACGAGGGTCCTGGTCACCCACGGTGATCCACAGGTCATGGGGAATGCCGTACGTTTTCTCATGTCCGCCGGTTGCGTGGTGAGTACGGCCGCCGACGGCGTGGAGGCCATGGTAAAGGCCCAGAAAGAGTCGCCCGATGTCGCCGTCATCGACGTGGCGCTGCCGAAAATCTACGGATTCGAGGTGGCCCGCCGCCTGAAGGACCGGGACGACACGGCCGATATAAAAATACTCCTCGTAACCTCTATTCACAAAGACGACCGTTATCGGCGGGAACCTCAGAGCCTCCACGGGGGCGACGGGTATGTGGAAGAGCCTGTCAGGGAAGACGCATTGATTCGGGCGGTTGCCAAGGCCCTTGCCGAGCGGGGCATGGAAAAGCAGGCGCCGGCCGGAACGCCGCCCCCGCCGGAAACCGG
Source organism: uncultured Nitrospirota bacterium (assembly GCA_964474325.1). Classification (GTDB taxonomy): domain Bacteria; phylum Nitrospirota; class Thermodesulfovibrionia; order SZUA-242; family CAYYSS01; genus CAYYSS01. The sequence goes on along the minus strand of CAYYSS010000091.1, from coordinate 6,658 downwards.
TGCAGGTGCGGAAGCGGGCGCGGTCTCGCCGGAAGATCGCCAGCGTGCGGAGCGGCTCACGCGCACCATCATGTCGGATATCGCGCTCTACAATCCCGCCCGGGTGGAGGAAACGATTCGAGACGGGACTTTTCTCACCACGTTCGGCGACGAACTGAGGGAGGGGCGGAAGCTTTACGAGACCCGAATCGGCCCGGAGGTGAGGGCCGAGCGGGATTATTTTCAGGAAGCGGTCGAGAATTTCCTGAACAAGAAACGGCAGGATTACGGAATCCAATAGCATAGGAGGCCCAACCTGGCGTTGGAGCCGCAACCAAAGAGCCGTTGCGGAAACACGGCTGAAATTTTTGTGCAAATTGCAAAGTCGGATCGACCCTTCGTCGAGAAGACCCGACTCGGGAAGTTGCGGATAAAGAATAACCGGGGGTTGCGGCGGCCCCGGTTTTCCGCGCGGGCGCGGGTAGTCGCGTCCTTGCAAATCCGCCGATACACTTAGTAAGATAGCCGGAACTTTTTTGGAGGTAACGCATAATGTTTGCTACTATCGCCCATGCCATGGGCGCACCGGGAGGAGGTTCCGCCCCTCCGGGGGGGGTCGAGGGTTTTTTGCAGTCGATCTTCCCGCTGGTTATTATTTTCGGCATCTTTTGGTTTCTCCTGATTCGGCCCCAGCAGAAGCGGGCCAAGGAGATGAAGGAGATGCTGGATAACCTGAAGAAGGGCGACAAAATAGTAACCAACGGCGGGATCTACGGGGTGATCGAGGGACTTACGGAAAAATCCGTCACCGTAAAGATCGCGGAGAATACCCGGATCAAGATACTTCGGAGTGCGGTCTCCACCGTGCGAACCGGGGACGACTAGGTCCCCCCGGACCCACGACGGGAACTACCACACCTTAACGGCCCTGCGGGGCGTTCCGAGCCTGCCCGGTTGCAGACGGGGCTCGTTAGGTGCGTGGTTGAGGGAGGATAGATGAAGAAAAGAATTGTCTGGCGGATCGGATTTGTCGTCGTTACCATTGTGATGGCGCTGGTCTATCTGCTGCCGTCCACGCCGCTTTTTAACAGTATGCCGGACTGGTGGAAGAGCACCATGCCGTCCCGGGGCATTACCCTGGGGCTTGATCTCCAGGGGGGGATGCACCTGGTTTTTGAGGTTAAATGGGACAAGGCGGTCGAAGTAACCACCGAACGGTTATCGGAGGGGATTGGGCGCCTTCTCAAGAAGAAGGAAATTGATGCGGAGGTTGTCCAGGACGGCCTGGAGATTGTGGTGAAACCCGCATCCGAGGGGGATACGAACAGGATAATATCCCTTATTGACGACACCTATCCCACACTGGAAAAGGTCGGGCTCGGCGGGCTCCGATTCCGGGTTACGGACGACGAGGCCAAGAGGATCCGCCAGAATTCGGTGGATCAAGCCCTCGAGACAATTCGGAACCGGATTGACCAGTTCGGCGTTGCCGAACCCTCCATCGTCCGGCAGGGGGAAAACGAAATCGTCATTCAGCTCCCCGGTGTGAAGGACCCCAAACGGGCGATCGGTCTTATCGGCAAGACGGCCCTCCTCGAATTCAAGCTTCTCGATGAAGAGAGCCCTCTGGCGGCGGAACTGCCGGTATCCGTACAACCCGGTGACGAGGAGGATCTGCTCGCGAAGTTTGGGCCGCGGATTCCCGATGGAGACGAAATCCTTTTCGAACGGGTAGTGGACCGGCAGGCGGGTACGGTAAGCAAGCGGGTTTATCTCGTGAAGAAAGCGGCTCTGCTGACCGGGGATATGTTGGAAGAGGCCCGTGTCAACATCGATCAACGGTACAACGAGCCGATCGTCAATATACGATTCAACGATGAGGGCGCGAAGCTGTTCGCGGACGTGACCTCTGCAAACGTGAACAAGCGGCTGGCGATCATTCTCGATAACAACATTTACTCGGCGCCCAATATCAACGAGCCCATCGTCGGCGGATCGGCGCAGATCTCCGGGAATTTCACCATGGAGGAGGCGAAGGACCTGGGTATCGTCCTGAAGGCCGGTGCACTCCAGGCGCCCGTGGAGATGCTCCAGAATGTCACCGTGGGGCCGACCCTGGGACAGGATTCCATTGATGCGGGGCAACGGGCGGGGATCATCGGTGTCCTCCTGGTGGTCGTGTTCATGGCCGTGTATTACAAATTGGCCGGCATTGTGGCCGATTTTGCCATGGTACTGAACGTATTCCTCCTGCTCGGTTCCCTCGCGTGGCTCAACGCAACGCTGACCATGCCGGGTATCGCCGGCGTTATCCTTGCCATAGGCATGGCGGTCGACAGTAACGTACTTATGTTTGAGCGGATGCGGGAGGAACTCCGGGTTGGGAAAACACCCCGGGCCGCCGTGGATTCGGGTTACGACAAAGCCTTTATAACAATTGTCGATTCCCATGTGACCACGCTGATTACGGCCGCCGTTCTCTTCCAGTTCGGCACGGGTCCTATCAAAGGTTTCGCGGTTACCCTGTTTCTCGGTGTGGCAATCAACTTGTTTACGGCGCTTGTGGGAACCAAGGTCGTGTTCGACCTTATCTATTCGCGGAGGGAGGTTAGTACGCTAAGCATATGATCGAGATCGTACGAAATACAAATATCGACTTCCTCGGCAAACGGTATATAGCTTACGCCATCTCAGGGGCACTGGTGCTTCTCGGGTTGTTTGCTTTTGTCCAGATCAGCACGGGGAAAGCCAACCTGGGCATCGATTTCGCCGGCGGTACGGCGGTACAGGTGAAATTCGAGCGGCGCGTACCCCTGGGGGATGTGCGTAAGACGCTTGTGGACGGGGAGCTCGAGGGGTTTGACCTCCAGGAGTTTCCGGAGGTAAACAAAATACTCGTGCGGGTCAAGGGTATTGAGAATACCCTGGGCGACGTATCGAATAAAATCGTCCAGATCCTGGAGGAAGGTTTCGCCGACAACCCTCTCACGGTGGAATCGACGACGGAGATCGGTCCCAAAGTCGGCAAACGGCTCAAGAAGGACGCCTTGTGGGCCGTGATTATGGCGACGCTGTTCATTCTCGCCTATATCGCGTGGCGCTTTCAGTTCAAGTTCGGTGTGGGGGCAACGGCGGCCACGTTCCATGACGTCCTTGCGGTCCTGGGGATTTTTTTCCTTATGGGCAGGGAGATCAATTTGATCCTTATCTCCGCGTTGCTTACGATCGCCGGATATTCGCTTACGGATACGGTTGTGGTGTTCGACCGTGTACGCGAGAACATGAAACGCCGCGGCCGGGGTGACACCGTTATTGAAATCATGAACCGATCCGTGAACGAGGTGCTTTCCCGGACCCTCGTGACGTCGATCACGACGCTCATGGCGGCAACGGCCCTCTTTATTGCCGGGGGAAGCGTGGTGCCGGAGATTTATGACTTTTCCCTGGCGATTATCCTCGGTATCCTGGTGGGGACGTACTCTTCCGTTTTTGTCGCAAGCCCCATCGTGCTGGCCTGGGAGGGTATTACCAAGAAACGTTGAGCGTATCCGACTACCCGGAATGCGGATCGCTCTGCCGAGCGCCTTCGGGTGGTAAGACGTCTACATATAAGGTGGTGGCGGTGTTGTCTCCGTGGGCTGTCGTTGACGTTCATCGAAGCGCCCGACTGAGGCGCCGGCTTCCGACGGCGCCGGTTTTTCCATCCTGGAATTCAAAAGCGCACAGTGTTGACGATTCCCTGGGAGATGCAGGCTGATGGCTGACTGGGTCGTCTCTCAGACCAACCAGGAATTCCTTCTTTATTTCTCCCGGGCACTGGGTGTTTCCACGATAACCGCACAGATTCTGGTCAATAGGGGTATCCGGGAACCCGCACAGGCCCGGAGTTTCCTCGGTCCCACGGCCGACGATTTACACGAGCCGTTTCTGCTCTCCCATATGGACCGGGCCGTGGACCGCATCCGAACAGCGGTTCAGGCAGGAGAACGGATTGCGGTTTACGGGGATTACGACGTCGACGGCCTGACCGCTACGGCCGTCATGGTGGAAACCCTCCGTGCTCTGGATGCGGAACCGCTCTGGTACGTGCCGGACCGGATTCGGGAGGGATATGGTCTTCGGAAAACGGGTATTGAAAAGCTTGCCCGAAAAGGCGTCGATCTTATTATCACGGTCGATTGCGGCACCACGGCGGTAGACGAGGCCCGGATGATTCAAGAGTTGGGAATCGACCTGATCATCACCGATCACCACGTTCCTTCCGATCCTCTGCCGTCGGCGCTGGCCCTGATTAATCCCCGGCGGGACGGGTCATATCCGAACGGAAACCTGGCCGGCGTCGGAGTCGCGTGGAAACTGGCTACCGCACTGCTGGGTGACGAGCGGGCCGAGTCCATGATCGATCTCGCCGCCCTTGGTACGGTCTCCGATGTCGTCCCCCTCGTGGGAGAACACCGCTTTATTGTACGGCGGGGCCTTGAGCGTATAGAGGCGGGCCTGCGTCCCGGCCTCAGGGCCCTTCGCCGGGCCGCGCGGACGGAAAAGCGTACGGTGGGATCATCCGAACTGGCGTTTATCCTCGGTCCCCGGCTGAACGCCGCCGGCAGACTGGGCGATCCGCTTCCGGTCGTGGATCTTCTTACCACGGGAAGCGACGAACAGGCGGATGTGCTGGCCTCGTTTCTCGACCGGAACAATCAACTGCGGCAGAAAATCGAGCAGGGTGTACTGGGCGACGCACAGGCCCAGGCAGACCGTCAGTCCGGCGACGGGCCTGTTGTCCTGTCGCAGAAAGGCTGGCATCTGGGAGTCGTGGGCATCGTTGCGGCAAAACTCTGCGAACGTCTGGGGCGGCCGGTGTTTCTCCTCTCGGAAGACGGCGATATCGCCCGGGGCTCGGGCCGGGCGGGGGAGGGGATCCATCTTGTGAAACTGCTGGACCACTGCGAAGACGTCCTCACCGCCTACGGGGGGCACGCCCAGGCCGCCGGGGTCACCCTTCGGACGGACAAGATCGACGCTTTCCGCGACCGCCTGCAAAGCGCCTATGCCGCGGCCGTTGTAACGGGGCCGCAGAAGGAGGTCGTCCGCCTGGAGGCCGCCCTCGAATTTCGGGATATCCACATGGGACTTTTGCGGGAACTGGCCGCGCTCGAACCGTTCGGGTGCGGAAACGCGGAGCCGATTTTCGGCGCACGGCAGGTGGATGTGTTGAGCCGGAACGTTGTGGGAAAGAATCACCTGCGCGTCCGTTTGCGCCAGGGGAAAACGGTTCTCGAAGGCATCGCGTTTTCAAAAGCCGATCTCTGGCAGTGGCTCCGGGAAGGCGACCGTATCGATATAGCCTTTACCCCGATGGAGGATACCTGGAACGGCAGAAGGACCGTAAAACTCCGCCTCGAGGATATTCGGGAAACGGTTTAGCCCGGTTTTCTCACGGTGGTCCGTAGCGAGCGGGCGTGGCAGGTCGTGGCCGAGGAGGGGTAGACGCAAGAGGTAAGACCCAACGCGGACAAGCCGCTCCCGGGGACAGAAGCCGGAGGTCAGAAGCCAGAAGTACGCCCGTCTTCGGCGGCGGGATTATCCTTTCGTGACTCTTCGCGTCCATTCGTGGCTAATACCTCTTCGGAATTTCCAAAATCCGGGTCAGCGCCCCTCGGTCTGCTCATTCTCGTGGGCAAGGCGCTCCTGTTGTGCCCGTTCGGCCCAGCGGTCGGCAAGTTCGAAGAGTTCCTCCTGGGCGCGTCGGGCATGTTCCCCAGCGGGCGGGACGGCTCGCGTCCACGACCAATCGGAGTTGAGGATACGGGTCTTGGTCGTATCGGCCCGGAGGACGTCCAGAATCTCCTGGAGTTTCACCTGGAGTTCGGGGCTGACGACTTGGAACGCCGTTTCGACCCGGGCATTCAGGTTCCGCGGCATCCAGTCGGCACTGGCGAGAAAATATTCCGGATGCCCGTTGTTTTCGAACCGGTATATCCGGGCGTGTTCCAGAAATCGGTCAACGATGCTCGTGACCCGAATAGTCTCGCTTATTCCTGCGACACCGGGGCGGATACAGCAGATACCCCGTACCATGAGTTCGATGTCAACGCCGGCCCGGGAGGCCTGATAGAGTTCCTGGATGAGTCTTCGGTCGAGCAGGGAGTTTATTTTGATGGTCATGCTCGCCGGTTTGCCCTGAAGGGCGTTATCAACCTCCCGGCGGATGCGTTCGGTAATGCCCTCCCGCAGGGATTCGGGCGCCACCAGCAGGTGATGGTATTTCGGCGCGGGTACGTAGCCCGTGAGGAAGTTAAAGATGTGGGTTGCGTCCTCCCCATATTCTTCCCGGCAGGTGAACATGCCGATATCACCGTAGACGCGTGAGGTCTGGTCGTTATAGTTTCCCGTGCTCATGTGACAGTACCGACGAATGCCGTCGGGTTCCTTACGCACCACGAGACAGGCTTTACAGTGGATCTTGTATCCCGGAATGCCGTAGATAACATGGGCGCCTGCGGCTTCGAGCCGCCGGGCCCAGCGAATATTGGCCTCCTCGTCGAAGCGGGCCTTGAGTTCCACCAACACGGCGACCTGCTTGCCGTTTTCCGCGGCCTGGGTGAGGGCCCGGGTTACCGGCGAGTCCGCCGAGACCCGATAGAGGGTCATCTTGATGGCCAGCACCTTGGGGTCGACT
>CAYYSS010000090.1:3592-9048 GCA_964474325.1 uncultured Nitrospirota bacterium | reverse complement strand
CAGAAGTAAAGTCTTTTCACGTCTCACGTCTTCCGTCTTACGTCTTCCTGCCTCTCACGTCTTCCGTCTTACGTCTTCCTGCCTCTTACGTTTTCCCTTTTCCGTCTTCCCGCCTCTCATCCCCCTCGCCCATAGCCTCTCGCCTTTAGCCTATCCTTACGCCGTCTTGCGGATTTTTTTGAGGCCGCCGGGCCCGGATTTTATGCAACTGCAAAGATAACACTTGACTGCCGGGAACCCGGCGGATAGGGTTTAAGAAAAACTATCGAGCAATACCGAACGGAGGTTACCTCATGAAACCACGCACCGCGGTCCTTTTCGTTCCCGCGCTCTTTATTGTCCTCGTCGCCCTTGGTACACCTCCGGATGTCCCGGCTTCGGACACCGCCGCCGCGCCGAACGGAATCCGCCTCCCCGCGGGTTACCGGAGCTGGCCCGTAATTGCGGTCTCCCACAGGGAGGACAACAAGACCCTGCGGGTAATCCTCGGAAACGCCGTAGCGGTAGAGGCGGCCCGCCGGCGCGACACCCGCCCCTGGCCCGACGGGACCGTGCTCGCGAAAATCGTCTGGAAGGACGCCTCCCACGAAAAGTGGCCCACGGCCACGGTACCCGGGCGCTTCGTCCACGCCGAGTTCATGGTGAAGGATGCAAAGAAATATCCGGAAACCGGCGGCTGGGGTTTCGCCCGGTGGACCGGGCTTGACGAAAAACCTTACGGAAAAGACGCGACCTTTGTCATGGAGTGCTTCAACTGCCACACCCCGGTCAAGGACAACGATTACGTCTTCACCCGCGCCGCCCCGTTACCGAAGCGATGAGACACCACGCATCGGCAACGTGACGGTCCCGGCGCTTCAGAGCCGCACGCTCCTGAGCCGCAGGGCGTTCGTGATCACCGAGACCGACGACAGGCTCATCGCGGCGGCGGCGATTACCGGACTGAGCAGGATCCCGAATACCGGGTACAGCACGCCCGCGGCCACCGGCACACCCAGGGCGTTGTAGATAAACGCGAAAAACAGGTTCTGCCGGATGTTCCGCATGGTTGCCCGGGAGAGCCTTCGGGCACGCACGATTCCCCTGAGGTCTCCCCTGAGGAGTGTTACCCCGGCGGATTCGATGGCTACATCCGTACCCGTCCCCATGGCGACCCCGACGTCCGCCTGGGCAAGTGCCGGGGCGTCGTTTACCCCGTCGCCGGCCATGGCAACGAACCGGCCTTCGGCCTGGAGTTTCTTTACCGCCTCGACCTTTTCCGCCGGGAGTACCTCGGCCGTCACCCCGTCGAGTTCGAGTTTCCGGGCCACAGCTTCGGCCGTGATCCTGGAATCTCCGGTGAGCATCACGATAGAGATCCCTTCCTCGCGGAGGGCGGCAATCGCTTCGGGGGTGTTTTCCTTTATCGGATCCGCCACGCCGAGGAGCCCCGCGTAGCGACCGTCTACGGCTGCAAAGACAACGGTCTGGCCGTCGCGCCGGAGCCCGTCGGCCAGCGTCTCGGCGTCGCCGCGAAGACCGTCGGCGGTCTCTTCCATGAACGCCTGGCTTCCCACAGCTACCTCCCTGCCGTCCACCCGGCCGATAACACCCCGACCGGAAATCGACTCAAAGAACCCGGGCCGGGTGAGCGTAACACCCCGCTTTTCCGCACCCGCCACCACGGCGGAGGCGAGGGGATGTTCGCTGCCCCGCTCGATACTCCCGGCGAGCCGGAGCAGAGTGCCTTCGTCAAAGCCCGTTCCGGGTTCCACGGTTACCAGGCGGGGTTTGCCCTCGGTAAGGGTACCGGTCTTGTCCACGACGATGGTATCCACCCGTTCCATGGCCTCCAGAGCCTCGGCGTTCTTGATAAGGACCCCGGCCTGGGCGCCCCGGCCCGTACCCACCATGATGGACATGGGGGTGGCGAGCCCGAGGGCGCAGGGGCAGGCGATAATCAGAACAGCCACCGCGTTGACCAGTGCGTAAGCCATCGCCGGCTCGGGTCCGAAGATCGCCCAGACAATCCCTGTTACAACCGCCGAAATCATCACCGCCGGCACGAACCATGCCGATACCACGTCGGCAAGACGCTGAATCGGCGCCCGGCTCCGCTGAGCCTCGCCCACCATGCGTACGATCTGCGACAGGAGGGTATCGCCCCCGACACGCTCGGCCTCCATAAGAAAGCCCCCGGTGCCGTTTATCGTGGCGCCCGTCACCCGGTCGCCGGCTTTTTTCTCCACCGGTATCGGCTCGCCCGTAATCATGGACTCATCGACCACCGATTTGCCTTCCAAAACCCGCCCGTCCACGGGTACCTTTTCTCCGGGCCGCACCCTGAGCCGGTCGCCGGGACGGACCAGCTCCAGGGAAATATCTTCCTCGGCGCCGTCTTCCCGGACGACCCGGGCGGTTTTTGCCTGAAGTCCGAGAAGGGCCTTAATGGCGTTTGACGTCCGGGAACGGGCCCGGAGTTCCATAACCTGCCCGAGAAGAACGAGCACGGTAATCACTGCCGCCGCTTCGAAATAGACGTGGAGCGTACCGTCGGGGTTTTTGAAAGACTCGGGAAACAGCCCCGGCGCCAGCACGGCAACCACGCTATAGCCAAAGGCCGCACCCACGCCGAGGGCGATCAGGGTGAACATATTCGGGCTCAACGTCCGGATCGAGGTCCAGCCCCGGACGAAAAACGGCGCACCCGCCCAGAGGACCACCGGCGCGGACAGGATGAGTGCCGCCCAGGTCCGCACGGTACCGGAGAGTATCGCCGAAAGATCCACGCCCGGGATATATTCCGCCATGGCCCCCACGAAGACCGGTATCGTAAGGGCAAGCCCGATCCGGAACCGCCTGCTCATATCCCGCAGTTCACGGCTTTCCTCCTCAACGGTCACGCTCGCCGTACGGGGCTCCAGCGCCATGCCGCATTTCGGACAACTGCCCGGCCCGCCCTGAACGACCTCCGGATGCATGGGACATATATATTCCACGGCCCCGGTCCCCGCCGGCCCGGCCGGCGTTGCCGGCTCAAGCACCATACCGCACTTCGGACAGTTACCGGCTTCGGGCCGGCGAACCTCGGGATGCATTGGACACGTATATTCCGCCCCCTGGGCAACGGTGTCGTGCGCGCCGTCGTGGGCTGCGGAATGCGTCGTATGCTCTCGTTGGTGTTTCATATTCATACCCTCCTTTCTGAAGGGTGATTGCATTAATACGGCATCAGACGGCCCCCGCGGCTACTTTTTGGTCCGCTTTTTTCCGAAGGCCGATCAGGTACCGCCGCGCGGCCAGGGTGGCTTTCGCCCCCTCCCCCGCCGCAATGACGATCCGCTTGCCGAAGGCGTCCGTAACGTCGCCGGCGGCAAACAGACCCGGATAGGATGTTGAGCAATCTTTCCCGATCTCGACTTCGCCCCGGGGGTTCAGGTTCGCAAGGCCCGCAACCAGTGCCGAATTCGGCACAAGCCCGATAGCCACGAATACACCCCCCACCGGGAGAGACCGTTCGGTCGTCTCGCCTTTTTTCCGGATCGCGACCGATTCAAGCCGGTCACCCCCCGAAAACGCGAGCGTGCTGCAACCTTCATAGAATGTAAGCCACGGAATCGCCCGTACCCGCTCGATCACCGCCGGATCGGCCCGGAGGGGTCCGTCGGAGATAACGTGAATCTTCCGGACAACGGGGGCGAGGTTTTCGCACATCTGCAGGGCCGAATTGCCGCCGCCGATTACCGCCACGTCCGAATCTTCCACGAACGACAGGTCCTGGATGTTTCCATAGAACACCCCCCGGCGCTGAAATTCCTCTTCGCCCGGCACACGGAGTTTCCGGCGGGTCATTCCCGTCGCGGCTATCACCGCCCGTGCCGTATACGTCCGGAAATCCGACGTACGCACGGCGAACCCGCCCTCGATCGGCTCCATAATCTCCACATCGCAGAGCCGGTGGGCCACGAATTGGGTGTGGAGGAGTTGGTGCTCGAACTTGGCCGTGAGTTCCGGGCCGGTGATAAAGTCGAAGCCCATGTAATTTTCAATCTTCGTACTGTCGATGGCCTGCCCGCCCAAATCCCGGGCGAGGAGCAGGGTATCGACCTTGAGAGTCGAGGCATAGACCGCCGCCGTGAGCGCCGCGGGACCACCCCCGATAATAATCAGATCGTAATCGTTGGCCGGGGCCGTACAGGTCCTGCCGTCGAGAAAAGACTTCCGGCAGCCCTCGGAACAGAAATAGTGGATTTCCCCGTTACACCGAACGCTCGGGGCCGTCCGTTCGTCGACGTCCATATTGCATACAGGATCACGTTTCATCCGAACGCCTCCCTTCGTCTCCGGCGCACCGCGTCATTTCCGCGCGCCGCGCCTCATCGTGTTCAACATCGCCGCCTGCTGAACGATCATCTGCTCGAGCATGTTCTGAAGCATATCCATCCGGCGGCTCAGAGTATCGAACATGACGATTTCGTCCGCGGGTGCGGCGCCCGACGTTTTTTCCGAACCTCCGCCTCCCGCATCGTGATCCACCTTGGGGGTTTCGTCGTGCATCATGCCCTGCATCTTTCCGTGTTTCATCCCTTCGTGCATCATGCCTTCGTGCATCATGCCGCCGCCCCGGTCGTGCTCTCCCGGGGTTTTCTTCCCGGCCATGCCCTGCATCGAGCCGCCCGGCATACAGCACCACATCATGCCTTTCATGCTCTTCATGGCCGCCCGCATCTCGGTCATGTGTTTTTTCATAAGCTCCAGGCGTGCGGCGGGCTCCGTTTCATCGTCAAGCTCGTCGGCGATAAAATCCATGGTCTCCATATGCCGCTGCATTCGCAGAAGCTGCGTGTTCCCCATGTCGCCCTGAACAGCACCCGTTGCCGTATCCCCGGCGTCTGCAACTACCGTATGTTCGCCGTGACCCTCGTGTTCGTACATAGTCCCCTGTTTCCCGTGGTCCATAGCGCCGTGATCCATGGCAAAAGCCCCGATCGCAACAAGGGAGAAAACCGCCGTAAGCATCGTTATTGTCTTTAGCATCGTCCGCCTCCGGAATTAAGAATTACCGAACCCGTCAACCGGGTCTCATCGAAATAAATGCATATCCCGGGCCGGAAAATTAATTCCGTTAATTCAAAGGGATAACAGAAAACGGCAATGGAAAGTGAAGCATATCAGACAGTAGGACTGGAGCGTTTCCTACAAATTCTTAACCCGACCGTCCACAGATGACTCGGACGATCTCGGATTTTTTCTCGACTCCTTCCCCCCTCTGCGTAATCTCTGCGTAATCTGTGGACTTTCTCTTTATCCACAGATGACTCAGATTATCTCAGATTTTTCCTCAACTCCTTCCCCCCTCTGCGTAATCTGCGCAATCTGTGGACTTTCTCTTTATCCACAGATGACTCAGATTATCTCAGATTTTTTCCTCAACTCCTTCCCCCCTCTGCGTAATCTGCGCAATCTGTGGACTTTCT
>CAYYSS010000090.1:0-3492 GCA_964474325.1 uncultured Nitrospirota bacterium | reverse complement strand
CCAGATTTTTCCTCGACTCCTTCCCTTCTCTGCGTAATCTGCGCAATCTGTGGACCTTCTCTATCCACACGCTCTCGGGTCACATCCTTATTATTGAATTTCTGTATTTAGCCGCCCTTCGACACCGCCGAGCAAGGTCCGGAATAAGTGTGTTACGGTCATCGCGGGGCCATGCTGTGCAATTTCGGGAACGGAACCGGGGGGCAAGACAGCAACGTTCGCCTCCGGGGGCGAGATCAGCGGAGTGGGTCGCGGACGTCGAGGAAGGCGAATTTCAGAAAATCGCGGTCGTGGCTGTAGAGCCTCTTTATGCCGTGCCGGCTGAGGAGCGCGGCAAGATGAGCATCGGGAACGAGGTTGCCGCGTATCGGCAGCTCCTCGGTCAGCTCGCGATAGACGTCCCAGAACCCGTCTTCCTCCGAAAGAAACCGCGTGTGCGGCAGACTCATGAGAGATCCGATATTTGCCATCGCCTCGGCCGGGCTCAGCGGCTCGGCGAAAATCGATGGGTGCGTTGCAATGCGCAGGTATCCCATGACGGTGGGCCAGGCAAGACAGAAAAGCTCCCGCCCTTGCATGCATTCCTCAAGAAAAGACCTGGCTTTGCGGTGATAGGGACTGCCGGAATCGGAGGCGTACAGCAGTATGTTGACGTCCAGAGCGAAGCTCACTGCCTGCCGCTTCGCTCGTCCCCGGAGCCTTTCCCGTCGAGGGCCGCGTACACGGCGTCCTTGTCCTCCAGGTTGATCCGGGTTTTCATGTCCCGGGAAATCCAGCGGGGCGGTTCGCTCCGGCGTCCGGACGTGTCGCCTTTCTGAAGCTCCGAAGCCAAAAGCTCGGAAATAAGCCTGCCGAGGGATTTTCCCTCCCTCTTCCCTCGATCCTTGAGTTCTTTAAGAATCGGGTCGTCGATGTCTACCGTCGTCCGCATGATGTCTTGATGATAGCCCGATCCGCATCAGATGTCAAGCCGCAAGCCGCCGGGGCGGCCGGGGGGGATAAACGCGAACATCCACACGAGGTATAAGCCGTTGTTGTATTTCAGATTAAATTCCCCGAGACCGGATCCGATCGTTCAGAATAGTCCGGCCTGAGTTTATCGGAATTCTCATTATCTTGGCCGGGGCGATCGCGTTCGGGCGAAAGGAAAACCCGGACGAGGAGCACCAAACGGTTTGGCGACCGTCTCCCGCGTCCGGGCCGCGCGGAGCTATTATCGTCATTTTTCCGGTTTTCTCAAGGAGCTTTTTCGTCCGGGCAGGAGCGCTCTCGGGGTCGGAAACATCCGCGACGGCCGGGGCGCCGAAACGAAATTGGCCCCGTATTCACTGGCAACCGGAATCGGCCGCTGCGTACGGGTAGGGCGGCGGGGGCGGAGTCGACCCCGTCGGCGCGTATGCCTTGGCAACACCGGCACACTGAAACGTCCCGGCCCCGGCAGGCGGCGAGTGGTACAGCTCGCTTTTCGTGATCTTGACGGTGTAGTCGGTCAGGTTATACACGCTGTTCGTCGCACCTTCAAAGGTCGATCTGCTTATGTAGAGCGTCTGTGCAGTGCCGTCGCTATAAAGCCCATACGCATCGTTTCCGGTCGTATCCGATGCTTTCGCAATCACATTGACCATCTTTGGATTCGCAGATGAGTTTCGCACACCGTAATTTTCCGACCCATCCTGCGCCAACGCGACAACATCCTGCAAGGTTGGACTGGGGGCTCGGGGTCGGGTCTCGTTTTTATGCATAGCTGTCCCATTCTCTTTCCCGGATCCACCCGGTCGTATGGTGAACGCCGAGATGGTCGGCGATCTCCTTCTGCGTGTAACCGTAGCGGACAAAAGCCCGATATGACAGCTCCCGCGTATCCGCAGTGTTGCCTCCCGCGGTGCCCTCAAACTACCCCTGCTTCACAACACCGTATCATCAAATGCATAAATTCGAGACCCCGCCGTCCAGGCAAACCATCAGAAACCGACTTCACGAAACCGACCCGGGGGCTACTGGCAGGCGCTGTCGAGAGTAGCATATGCCATATCCCAGGCGCCGATACACGTCCATCCCGTTGCCGAACCGGCACCCTGTCCGAACATGGATGTGACGACGAAGACGGAAAACCCGCCTTCGTTATCCACCGCTGTCAGAGTTCCGACATTTGAGTCATATATACGCACCGCCCCCTGGCCCGAGCCTTTGTTATAAAAGCCGGCGGCGCCCGTTCCCGTCACTTCCACGCTGGAATTATATACGAGAGCAAGCCCGTCGTTGGCGGTCAAAACACCGCTGTTGTCATTCGTGCCACCCGATACCGTTACCGAAACATTGCGCAATTCGGTCCATCCACCCCAGTTATGAATCCCCACGGAATGACCCCCGGTCCCGGTTGTCGAAATAACGACATCGGTTAAAACCGGATTCGTGTTAACACTCACGAACGCGGCACATTCGGCGCCCGATACGCTTCCCGTATTTTCGATCGTGAGCGACCGGATCTCGGCGTTGCTCGTCCCCCGAACCGTCCCCCCCGTGATGGTATCGCCGGAACCGGCCAGACACCCGTTGCTCCGGATAACGGTTACACCCTTCCCCGAGCCTTCGATATCGACGTATTCGTGCATCTGAAGAGTATCGCCATCGAGATCGTAGATGCCGGGCTCAAGTTTCACGAGCCAGCGGTGATCGGCGTCGGCGACACGGGCGGAAGGCGTGCCGGTAAACGTATTCAACTCCAGCTTCAAGAGGGTCCCGCTTACAACGTGGTCAGCCGGGGACGTTCCCGACGAACCTATGGGCATCACGACGATCGTGCGCATGAACGCCGGCTGCCCGGCGGTCGATTGTATTGTTCCGTCGGGAAATCCAAGCGTGGCATTCGGGCCGGTAATCCCCACACTCCCCGGGAACTCCACGTCGGCGGCGAACACGATACCGGTTGTCAGAATCAAACCGATAAGCACCGCCGCCCCGACGGGCCGCGCATAACACTCCGCCTGCAAAAAGACCTTTTTCATGCATGCCTCCTTTAGAACAGGTTTCGCCGTGATATGAAATGAGCCGTCGGCTGGACACAACCCCCGGCCGGACCCGGACGACACGTCGCACCACGCTCCCGTTCACACCTTTTTTTCACCGCGGCTGGTTGTGTTTCTGCGGCATCCCGCCGTTGAATCGTGTAAGCAACGTATCCCCCCTGGTACGCGTGCGGGAATGCTTTGCTAAATTAGCACGCGGCACGGGTCTTGTCAATTCGCTTCGCTTTACGGGAGTTCCCCCATTTTTTTTGCGGACATTTTGCCGGATGCAAGGCGGGATATTCCCTGTGCAGTAATCCCCTCTTTGGCAAACTACCCCCCGCACACACTTAACCCTAACGTTGCAGAAATTTCCCGGAAAAGGGGCCGGTGGAATCAAAAAAATCCGCAATACGGCATGAAGGACGGGCGAGAGGCTATGGGCGATTGGCGATAGGTGCGGCCCAACTGCCAACCGCCGACTGCC
>CAYYSS010000089.1:0-9079 GCA_964474325.1 uncultured Nitrospirota bacterium | reverse complement strand
TATTTCTTTGATCCCGCCGGCCCTTTTCGCGGCAATTTTTCTGCAACAATAGGGTGAAATCGGTGGATTTGCGGACGGAAAAAGACTGGTACTTGACAACGGACGTTCTTAGGCGTAATTTGTGGCTAGCGAAGGAAAATAGAATTGTGCAATAATTGTGCAATAATTGTGCAATAATGCGCGCGTAATGTCTTAGTTAGTGGATAACGACGGGGGGGGCGATACGTAGTAGTGGGACCATGTCAGCAGGTTTCTTAGCGGTCTCCGCGCCTCCGCATATAAATCAGAATTGCCCTGGATTGAAGGTAAAAAAATTGCCCTGGATTGAAGGTAAAAACACGTAGAATTTTGTCGATGGGTGTTCTTCCCTTGTCGTTCGCCGGCGGGCGTGGAACGCGTGGTTTTTTTATGGGTTTCGAAAACGGGACGGAAGAATAATCCGTCGGGAGGGTGAAATGAAACGCACGAACAGGACGCGGCGCCCGCGCCGGGTAGCCGGCATCGCATTCTTTTCCGCGGTTTTCTTGACCGCCTGGTTCGTTCTTCCGGCATCGGCGCCGGCGGGCGATATCAACCCGCCCGCGGATGTGGGGCAGGCGGGAAGCGCGATGTATACCCTCGACGACCTCTATAACCGTCTTGATACGGGCGCTGCGGGAGTGAAGAGCAATATTTTCGACGAGCCGACCGCCGGGCCGCAGTCCACGGGGGATGGTCCCATGCGGACGCTCGATGAGATTATGGGCAAGGCCCCGGCCGTGAATGCAGGGGGGGCGGTCCAGGGGGAAGTTTGCGATGGAAAGGGTTTCTGGGGCCTGACCTCGGGGGCGTGGGGGGTGCAGACGGGGACCCTGGAATGCCCGGTACAGGACGATACGAACGGCGCGGGTACGGGGGAAGTCTGTAACTCGAAGACGTTTTACGGCCTGACCTCGACGGAGTGGGGGGCGCAGACGGGGACTCTGGAATGCCCGGTCTGGGACGATACCAGCGGCGCCGTGCCGGATGACGTCTGTTCCGGCAAGACGTTTTACGGGTTAAAGACCGGTAACAGGGGCGCTCAGACCGGAAGCCGGTCCTGCAACGTGGCGCCCACGGTCGCAAACGCGATTCCGAACCAAAGCGCGACCGAGGACTCTCCGTTCGATTATCAATTTCCCGCGAACGCCTTTGACGACGCCGACGGCGACTCCCTGACCTATTCCGCCCTTCAGGCCGACGGCACGTCTCTTCCGGGCTGGCTCACCTTTGACGGGGTCCAGCGCCGGTTCACGGGTACGCCCGCAAACGGCGATGTGGGCACGGTGGCTGTGCTGGTGACCGCCGACGACGGTAACGGCCACAGCATTACGGACACCTTCGTGATTACCGTTACCAACACCAACGACCCGCCGCAGATCGCGTCACCGGCTGTCCGCACGGTGAATACAGGCGCTACGGTGGTTCTGAACGCACTGGCCCATGTCTCCGATCCCGACGGGGACCCGGTACAGCTCACGACGGTGACTTGCGGGGGCGACTGCGCGACGGGTTCCTGTCCCGTGGTGGACGACAATAATACCGGCGGTGACGCGACCGACGATACCATTCTTTATACGGCGCCGGGGTCGGCGGGGTCGTGTACCGTGTCGTTTACGGTATCGGACGGCACGGCTACGGCGACCGGATCGTTCAGCATCACGGTTCAGTGAGATCGGCGCGTATCCGGCGATGGGGGAGCGTACCCGCCGTACGTGGCGGCGAGGGACGTGGAGACGACGTGAGGGGAAATATATGATACGGGTCGGGGGTCGGCAGAGCCGTTCGGGGTCGTTTCCGGCGACGGGATGGTTGCGAGGGGAGAGGCGCGTTTTTTCCGTGAGCGGCTTCGTAACCCTTGGGTGGGTCGTGGCGACGGCAGTGGTTCTGCTCGGACTCATACCGCCTTCGTCCGCCCTTGCAGCTTCCAATGTCGCGGGCCACTCCTGGGCCGAGAATGCGGGTTGGCAGAACTGGGCGCCGCACAATAACTGGGGCGGCGTTGAACTCGTCGAGGACCCCTCGGGCGATTATCTGAAGGGATACCTGTGGGCCGAGAATGTCGGGTGGATCAAACTCGGCGCCGACGGGGGTGGTCCATATGGAAACACGTCCGCCGCGGATTGGGGCGTGAACGTGGCCCCGGACCCGGATCCGAACGATCCCGGCAACAGCGATGCCGTCCTGTCGGGCTATGCCTGGGGCGAAAATATCGGCTGGATTGTTTTTGATCCCCAATGCGGCGTCTCGCCCGAGGGTTTCGCCTGCCAGGGCGGCATCTACAACTGGGAAACCGGGGAATTTTCCGGATACGTCTGGTCGGAGAACCTGGGCTGGATCCATCTCAGGGGGAGCGCGCAGAACAGCGACTCCTACGGCGTCGATAAGGTGCCCCGCGTGAGCGTTTCAGCCGCCGTCCCGGGAGGTGTCCGGGAAAAGGACGGGACGCTCACATTCACGGTCAGCCTGTCGAAAGCGACGAGTACGGACGTTACATTCAGTTACGATACGGCCGATTCGGCACAGCCGAGCGCCGTTGCGGGGAGTGATTATACGGCCGTGGTCTCCGGCAGCGGGACGATCACCCAGGGGGCGACGTCCGTCAACGTATCCGTAACCCTGCTGAACGACCTGGTTGTCGAGAACACCGAGACCTTCGATCTGGTGATATCCAATCCTGTCGGGGCCACCTTGGATACCGACCGTGCGACCGGGACGATCCTGGACGACGATTATCCCGTGACGGTACACATTGCCGGCGGCGGGTTGGGGACGGTGACGAGTACGCCGGCGGGCGTCAATTGCCCCGGCGATTGTGACGAAATTTACGAGTGGAACGACCACGTAAAGCTCACCCCGTCTGCCGACGGCGGCTCGGCCCTTGTCGGTTGGAGCGGCGACTGTACGGGGACGGGGGCGTGCGAGTTCGACGTCCAGGCCCCCGTGGACGCAACCGCCACGTTCGAACTCGACGGCGACGGCGACGGGGTGGCCGATAATCTGGACAACTGCCCGTCGATAGCGAACCCGGACCAGGCCGACGCGGACAACGACGGGACCGGGGACGCCTGCGACAACGACCTTGACGGCGACGGGTTCGGCGCAGGGGATAATTGCCCCACGGTATACAATCCGGACCAGGCCGATGCGGATCTCGACGGCCGGGGGGACGTCTGCCAGGTGGATCTGCCGGATACGGGGCAGACCACATCCTACGCCGTTGCCGCGGGCGACGACGGCGATTACCTGATCAACGAACCCGTGTTTTCCACCACCACGGCCACGGTGACGGATCTCCGCACGGGGCTCATGTGGCAACGGAATCCGGGGACCCAGGGCTTCAACTGGTTCGAGGCAAGCGGTACGGCGGATGCTTCAGCAAACCCCGGCGGCGCGGTAGACGTCTGCGGCTCCCTGGTGCTTGATGGACACAGCGACTGGCGGCTTCCGGGGCGGAAAGAACTCCTCACGATCGTGAACTATGGGGCGCGGAATCCAGCTGTTTTTCCGGAGTTTGCGCCCGCCGATTCGGTGTTTTTCTGGACCACGGACGTGTTCGCGCCGCTTACGGATAACGCCTGGGCCGTGGACTTCGATTACGGGAGTTTCTATCCCCTCGGCAAGTCCGACACGAACCGGGTGCGGTGCGTCCGGGGTCAAGAGCTTTATTTCGACGACATCGAGGACAAGGGCAACGGGACCGCATGGGACCACGGCACGAACCTGGTCTGGCAGACGGATGGGACGACCCTTGCGGACTGGGAATCGGCGATCAGCTATTGCGAGGCCCTGGAACTGCCGAATGGCTCCGGCGTGACGGACTGGCGTCTTCCGACGATCCGGGAGTTGATGACCCTTGCCCGGGAGGACCTCCAGGGGCCCGCGTTGGATGCCGCGTTCGTCAATCCGACCGACCTTAAGTTCTGGTCGTCCACAACGTTCGATCCGGGATCGGGAACAACAAACGCCTGGGGCGTGTATTTCGATGACGGGTATTCCTACGCTCTCGCGAAGACGGGAACACACCCCGTTCGTTGCGTCCGTGGCGGCAACGAAGCAACCCTCCAGGTCACCATATCCGGCGGTGTTGCCGGTTCCGTCACGGCGGATACCGACGGGGTCGATCAGGACGGCAGTATCATCGATTGCCCGAACGGGGCGAATGACGCCTGCCAGGACGTCTACGCGATCCCGACTACGGTCACCCTCACGGCTACGGCCTACCGGCCCGGCACACCGCCGACGCAGACGTCGCAGGGGAATCCCCAGACGGTGTTTACGGGATGGACCGGCGCGGTCTGCGACCCCGCGGGCGTGGGTCCTGAAGTCGAGCTCTTCGGAACCGGCGGAACCTGCAAGGTCCATGTTCTGGACGATACCCACGTAACGGCCACGTTCGTCGCCGATACCGATGTTGACGGCGACGACGTCTGGGATTCGGAGGACAACTGCCCCGAGATCGCAAACCCCATCGTCGATACGAACGGGGACGGCACCCCGGACAGCCAGATCGACACCGACGGCGACGGCGTGGGGGATGCCTGCGAGATCCGTGTTGCGGATACGGGGCAGACGACGTCGTATACCGCGACCTTCGGCGAAGACGCGGATTTCCTCATCAACCCGCCGAGCTTTACCGCAAACGGCGACGGTACGGTGACCGACGGAAACACCCATCTCATGTGGCAGGCCCAGGACGACGGGCAGAGCTATAACTGGTTCGAGGCAAGCGGCACTCCCGACGCCTTCAATCCCTCGGGCCAGACGAAGGTCTGCGGCGATCTGGTGCTGGCGGGCTACGACGACTGGCGTCTGCCCACCCGGCGGGAACTCCTCTCCATAGCGGATTTCGGCAGGAATAATCCGGCGATCGACGACACGATCTTTGTGAGTGCCTTTGCCGGAGGCTATTGGTCTCTCACGGAGACCGCCCCGGGGGCGACCTCGGCCTGGTCGGTGGATTTTGCAAGCGGAAGCGCGGGACGGGGGGACAAGTCTCTCGACAAGCGGGTACGGTGCGTACGGATGACGAATACCACCGCGGGGGGCTACGTGCCCTCCGTGTTAGGTGTCTTTGACGCACGGACCGGGTTATACTGGGAACCCGGCGACGCCCAGAACGCCTCAACCCGCTCCTGGTCCGATGCCCTCGCCTATTGCAACGACCTGATGTTTCCCGCCGTCCCCTTCGGGCCGTCAACGGGGGTTACATTTGGAACCGACGGGACCATCGGGGATCCGTCGATCGATTTCACGACCCTTCCCGTGGTGCCGGGGTTCGCGGTGCGGGTCTCGGGCTCAGGCGGCAACGACGGGACCTATCTCATAACCGGGGTGGAGCAGAATGTACTCCACGTAAGTCCCGCGCCCTCGGCCGAGGCCCCGGGGGCGTCGGTGCTTCTCGAAATCGGGTGGAACGATTGGCGCGTACCGCAGATTCGCGAGTTGGAAACACTGGTGGACCCGGTCCGGGCGGGGCCTGCCGCCGACGATACGATATTTACCGGGGTAAAGGCTGAAGGGTATTGGGCGGGCACGACCAGCGACGAATACGGCGACAACGCGTGGGTTGCCGATTTCAATCTCGGCACGACCGCGTACACGGCAAAAACGGCGACGGGTAACGTACGGTGCGTCCGGGGCGGCGAGGCCGGCGCCCTCGGGAGCGCGGACGTGGCGGTGGCAAAAACGGCCGCATCCGCTTCGCCGCCTCCGACGGTGGTAACAGGTCAGGAGATCGTCTACACAGTGGGGGTTGCGAACCTTGGACCGTTTGCGGCGAGGGGAGTCATGCTGACGGATCCCCTGCCGCCGGGGACGAATTTCGTCTCGGCTGTGGAGACCACGGTGCCCGCCCACGGGATAACGTGCACGGAAAACGGCGGGACGGTGACCTGTCCGGTCGGTATCTTGAATGTGGACCAGGGTACCGGAATCGGCGAGTCGGTGAGCGTGGAAATCAGGGTGAACGCGCCGGCCGTACCGGGGACGATTACAAATACGGCGTCCGTACAGACGGCAACGAACGACGCCTTCCCCGCCAACGATACGGCTTCGGCCGATACTATTGTGGGAGATGCGGTCAACACCCTTACGGTTGTACCTGCCGGCTCGGGTTCGGGGACGGTGACGAGCGCGCCCGCGGGGATCGCCTGCGGCGCGGGGTGCAGTGCCGACTTCCCGATGGGCACTACGGTGACGCTTACCGCGACGGCGGACCCGGGTTCGGTTTTTGACCAATGGTCGGGCGCCTGTTCGGGGACGAATCAGGTGTGTGTTGTCCAGGTAAACAGCGATACGGGGCTTTCGGCGGACTTTATCCTGGATACCGATCTTGACGGTATCGCCGACCGGGACGACAACTGCCCGCTTACGTACAATGCGGGTCAGGCCGACACCGACGGCGACGGGATCGGCGACCTCTGTGACCCGGATGCCGACGGCGACGGCGTTACGGATCTCGGTACCGATAACTGCCCGTTCGTCGCAAACGCCGCCCAGGTCGATACCGACCAGGACGGTGTGGGCGATGCGTGCGAGATCCGCCTGCCCGATACGGGCCAGACGGACGATTTTACGGCGGTCTTCGGCGAGGACGGCGACTACCTGATTCATCCGCCCGCTCTCGCCGATCAGGGCGACGGCACGGTGGCGGACGGCAACACGGGGCTTGTCTGGCAGAAGACCGATGACGATCTGCCCCGGACGGAGGCCCAGGCCGGGCAGTATTGTTCCGATCTGGTGCTTGCCGGGTACGAAGACTGGCGTTTGCCGTACCGGCAGGAACTCCTGAGTATCACTGATTACGGCCGGACGGCGCCCGCAGTCGATCCCGTGTTTTCGGGGACGGATTCAGCCCCGTACTGGTCTGCGAGCCCGGCTCAGGACCCGGCAGGGTCGGGCTGGATTGTGGACTTTACCGACGGCTCGGCCGCGCGACAGGCGACCACGGCATCGGCGTTCGTCCGTTGCGTAAGGCAGGCGCCGCTTGCTTATCCGGCGGTAACGGGAACCGACCCCGCCGTGGTCGCATGGGACGGGGCGACGGGCCTCTGGTGGCAGAGGGACGACGCTGAAAACGGCGGGGCGCTGTTTTCGTGGGAAACAGCGATCTCCTACTGCGAGGACCTGGTTCTCGGCGGTAACGACGACTGGCGCCTCCCGAACGTCCGTGAAGCGCTCTCGATCGTGGATGACGGGGCACGTCAGCCGGCAATCCAGGTGGGACCGTTTACGGGGACCGATCCCGATCCCTACTGGACCGCCACGAGCGTTCAGGATGCGGCAGGTTCCGCCTGGGCGGTGGAATTCGGCGAAGGGGAGACCATCCGCGCCGCGACGACCCAAGTCTATCGGGTGCGGTGCGTCCGGGGCGGATTGTCCGGTGCGGTGGGCGATGCGGACCTTTCGGTGAGTACAGAGGACTTCCCCGATCCGGTTGCGCCGGGCGGGGCGCTCTATTACACGATCAGGGTGCAGGACAACGGACCCGAAGACGCCGAAGGTGTAACCCTTACGGCTACCCTCCCGGGCGGGGCCGTTTTTACGGCGGCGACGCCGGAACAGGGCGCCTGTACGGAAAGCACCGGTACGGTGGACTGTACGATCGGCGCAGTGTCCGCGGGTGCGCACGTAGCGGTGCGTCTCGAAGTCACCGCGCCGTCCGCCCTCGGGCCTATGGATCTCGTTGTCGGGATCGGCTCCGACACCCATGATCCCGAGACAGCCAACGACACCGCTACGGAGAGTACCGAGGTTCAGGTTGACACCGACGGCGATGGTGTTGCCGACGGGGGCGATAACTGCCCCTCGATACAAAATCCCTGGAGCATCGATACGGATTCCGACGGCGTTTTCGACACCCAGCTTGACACGGACGGCGATGGGCAGGGCGATGCATGCGACGACGACGACGACGGCGACGGCGTACCCGATACCAACGATAACTGCGCCCTGATACCGAACGGCGACTGCTCCGCCGATCCGGCGTTCTGCGACGCCGATTTTGACGGTCAGTACACCGCTCTTGAGATCGCCGACGGAAGTCAGCTCGACAGCGACGGCGACGGTGTGGGGAATGCCTGCACCACCGACGACGACGCCGACGGCGTGGTCGACGCTTCGGATAACTGCCCGATGACCGCAAACCCGCCGGTGGATCTCGACGGCGACGGCACTCCCGACGGACAGGTGGATACCGACGGCGACGGCCGGGGCGATGTCTGCGACGCCGTGCTTTCGGATACGGGTCAGGCGGGGGATTTTACGGCAAGCCCGGGCGAGGACGCGGATTACGTACTCCACCCGATCGCTCTTACGGATAACGGCGACGGGACCGTGACCGACGCAAACAGCCGGCTCATGTGGCAGACCGTTGACGACGGGACCGGAAAAACCCGGTCGGATGCCGCGGCCTACTGCGCTTCCCTCTCCCTCGGAAGCCACAGCGGCGGAAGCTTTACGGACTGGCGGCTCCCGACCCTTCGGGAACTGGAAGGTATTCTGTATCTGGACAGTTTCGACCCGGCGATCCGGACCGACGTCTTTAGTGTCACGCCCCTTTCCTACTGGACTGATACAGACGTCGCCGGCCTGCCGGGGCAAGGCTGGACGGTGGACTTCTACGAGGGCCATCGCGAAGCCGTGGCGGTCACGGATTCCTCGATATTGGTCCGTTGCGTTCGCCGGGGACCGTTCGAGGACGCCGACCTTGTGGACAAGCTCGACGGCACCATAGAAGACCGGTCCACCGGACTCGTGTGGCAGAAAGACGACTCCCAGAACGCCGTGAAAAAAGACTGGGAGGCCGGTCTCGCTTATTGCGAAGGCCTGAGTCTTGCCGGCCGGGACGACTGGCGGCTGCCCGACCGGCTGGAACTCGCTTCCCTGGTTGATCCGGCGAGGAACAACCCCGCGGGGGATACGTCGCTTTTCCCTGGTCTTTTTTCGGGACCGTACTGGACCTCGTCCACGGGACTCGGCCGCACGGCCCACGACTACGCCTGGTACGGGGATTTCGATACGGGTGCTGTGGGACCCCGGGCAAAGAGCCAGACGCTCA
>CAYYSS010000088.1:0-9144 GCA_964474325.1 uncultured Nitrospirota bacterium | reverse complement strand
AGTTCCGCCCGGGCTTTCGTCGCCACGGCGTCGAATGTCTTCAGCATCGGGACCACCGATGCCTTCGGCGGCAACGATTTCCAGGGGGAGATCGACGAGGTGCGGATCTTCGACCGGGCCCTTTCGGCGGCCGAGGTGCAGGCGATCTACAACGCCGGGGGGGATAATTGCCGGCCCTGCGCGGCGGAACCGGGGGGCCTGGTCTCCTGGTGGCGGGCGGAAAACAACGGCGGCGACGGCGTCGGCGCAAACCACGGCTCCCTGGAAAACGGGGCGACCTTCGCCGCCGGCATGGTGCGGCAGGCCTTCTCCCTTGACGGAACCGACGATTTCGTGGCCCCCGCCAACGACGGTACGCTGGATTTCGGCGCCGGCGATTTCTCGATCGAGGCCTGGATCAACCCGGACGTCACCTTCGGACTCGCAGGAAACCATACTGTTTTCGCGAAGTACTTCGGCGATCAGGGCTACGTCCTCGAAACCATAGACGATGCTCTCCGCTTTTCGGTTTCCCAGGGTTCCGGCCTGTCGAACACCCTTCTCACCGGGGCGGTGCTTCTTCCGGGGGCCTGGCAGCACGTCGTTGCGGTCCGGAGCGGAACCACGAATCTCCTCTACCTGAACGGCGCCCAGGCGGGCTCTACGACGGGCGCGACCTTGTGGGACACCGGCTCGGGTGGAACCGCCTATATCGGGGCCCTCAACAAACCCGGGGACGAACGATTCTTCTTCGGCATGATCGACGAGGTCCGGGTCTATAACGTGCCCCTTTTGCCCGATGAGGTGGCGGCGCTCTATAACAGCGCCTCCACCGGAATGTGCGGCGCCTGCGCACCCCTTCCCCCGGGACTCACCCACTGGTGGGCCGCCGACGGAAACCCCCGGGACCTGGTGGGCGTAAACCACGCCACCCTCATGAACGGAGCCGGGTATGGCGACGGCAGGGTGAACCGGGCCTTCCACCTGAGCGGGAGCGATTACGTAAACGCCGGGGCCCTGAGTCTTGCAAACAGCACCTTCAGCTTCGAACTCTGGGCAAGGCGTACGACCGCGGCCGGCAGTGCCGTTTTTTTCGGCCAGGGGATCAATACGGCGCACCAGGGGCTCTACGCCGGTTTCCGGGACGCCTCGACCCTTAGCTTCGATTTCTACTCCGACGCCCTCGACGTCGTGGTGGGGGGCGACAACGCCTGGCACCATTACGCGGGAACCTACGACCTTTCGTCCGGGGCCCGTACGCTCTACGTGGACGGAGCCCCGGTAGCCGCCGATACCGCAACCGCCGCGTACCAGGGTTCGGGGAATTTCGGGATCGGCCTTGCGGCCTTCTCCGGTCTTGCGCCGTTTAACGGGGAAATCGACGAATTTCAGCTCTATGACCGGGTGCTCACCCCCGAGGAGGTCCTGGCCCACTATTCGGCGGGTGCCGCCGGGCTCTGCCGGGATTGCACTCCCCGGCCCGCGAACGTCACTCACTGGTGGCGGGGGGAAGGGGATGCCGCGGACTTCATGGGCGCCGACGACGGATCGCTCGCCAACGGCACGTCCTTTGGCCCGGGACTCGTGGGACAGGCCTTCAGTTTCGACGGGATCGACGACCGGGTCGACTTCGGCGCCGGTACCGGGGATTTCCAGGATGCGCCGTACACGGTGGAGTTCCTGATAAAGGCGCCGTCTTCCGAGCTTTCCCAGACGAATAACTATATCCTCGGCAGGTCCTACCCCGATGCGGGCCACGGCTGGGATATCCGTCTTAACGACGACGCCACGGCGGACGGAAAGATCGCGGTCTCCGGCGTAAACGGCTGGGCCTTCAACATCAAGAGTACGGACGCCCTCGCGGCGGACCAGTGGTATCACGTGGCCCTCACGGGCTACCAGGGCGGGGTCACCCTCTATATCGACGGAACCGTGCAGGGCACTTCGAGCTGGTCGGCAATCGATTATTCGACGAATCCCTTCCGCCTCGGCATGACGACCAATTTCGGCGGCTCGCCCTTCGAGGGTCTTCTCGACGAGGTGGCGATCTACGGCCGGGCCCTCTCGGCGGCCGAGGTTGCCGACCTGGCCAACGCCCGGTGTGCGGGCAAGTGTGCGACGAAGGACACCACGCCGGACAACTACTCCTTCACCGACCGGACCGAGGCAGATCCCTCCACGATTATCGTCTCCGACGTGGTTACGATCTCCGGGATCGACTGGTCCACGCCGATCTCGATCTTTGCCTGTACGAGCAGCTCCTGCGAGTACCGAATCAATTTCGGGAACTGGCAGACGACCGCCGGCACGGTGGAAAACGGCGATACGGTCCAGGTCAGGCAGACTTCTTCCGCCTCGGGCCTCACGCAGACCGATCTCACCCTCCTGATCGGCGGGGTAACGGATGCCTTTTCGGTGACCACCACGGCCGACTGCGGCGCCCTCGCCTTCCCGAACGCCGATACCGCGGACTGCACCGCCAATTCCCGGCACAACCAGACCTGTACGGTGAGCTGCCTTGCGGGGTTTTCCGGCCTTCCCACGGCGACCTGCGGGGCCGACGGCGTCTGGGTGACGGGCGGCTCCTGCGACACCAATCCTCCGGTGGTCCAGAACTGGGCCGTGAAGAATATCGGAACCACCGGCGTGACCATTACCTGTAACGTGAACCCGCGGGGCCAGAACGGCACCACGGCGGGCGTCGAGTGGGGGACCACAACGGGTTACGGATCGAACAAGGCACACACCGGCACGCTGAGCGGCGGAGACGACGTGCTCACCGACTACGACCTTACGGGCCTTAGCGAGGGAACCGAGTACCATTACCGCTGTTACGCGGACAGCGGCGGCGTTCCGGGTAACGGCGGCGACGCCACCTTCCGGACCTCCGTGACCGGGGCCCTCTGCACGGACCACTGGCCCGTGTCGATCAACCCCGACGAATATGCAGGCGTTCAAAGCGCGGCCGACGCGGCGACGAACGGCGCCCTTGTCCGGATACACGAAACCGCCCTCACGGGATCCGTGAACGTATCCCTCGGAGCACCCACGGATTCGATCACCTTCCGGGGCGGCTGGAACTGCGATTATTCCACCGAGAATACGAGCGGGTTTTCGATAATCCAGGGCGCCGTCACTCTTACCACGGGGATCGCGGAGTTCGATCGGATTGCCGTGAAATAGGCCCTGCCGTTAATAACAGAGTTCCGGGTTTTGGATTTGAAATTATGGAACATCGAACTCTTATCAACGGCCTTATAGCCTTATAATTGTTGCTACGCACCCGCCGCCGACATGCGGCGGGTGCCTCCCCCTTTTTCGCCCGGCACTCAAGAGCACGAGGTTTTAAGGAAGAAAAATCTATTTTGGACAAAGGTGAGAAGCGAACAAGTTCCCTATCCGCGCCTTTCCGCGGAAATCCGCGAGCCCCGCAACGTCTTCAACGAACCCGCCTTCTGCTTCGGCCACGGGTTTCCCGGGCCGTTTGATTTCGTTTCTACAATTATATTAGGCTTATAGGCTTTGGCTCCTGCCGCCCTGACGGGCGGCCGGACGTCGACGGTGTCTTCCGCCGGGAAACGGGGAAGGCGCCTTTTCGTTGCGGCCGACCGGCTCGTCGTCGCCGAACACCGGCCCGTACCATACGGAACGAGGTAATTACTATGTGTCGTCTGAGCGCAATTACGGCCAGCGAGTATTTTTCGCCCATGGAGAATATCCTGGCCCTGGAGACCATGAAAGAGGGCCACGACGGCTCCGGCCTGGGTCTTATGCTCAAGGATCTGGGCGGAGAGTTCGAGTCCCTGAAGGAGTATCCCATTCTTTCGGGCATTTGTTCGGCCAAGGGTCTGGAGATGCTCGATAATTACATGGAGCGCAAGGGTTTCCGGGTCAAGTACATGTGGACGCCGAAGATAAAGCCCATGCCGGGGATTGAACAAAGGGAAAATTATCTCGCGAAGGCCTACGAATATCCCGCCGCATACCGGGATAAACCGATGGCCGAGAAGGAAGATCTCCTGCTCAGGACACGGCTCGAACTCCGGGCCATGGGGGAGCCGGATCAGTCGCTCTTCGTATTCTCCTTTTACCCCGATGTGCTTTCCCTCAAGGAAGTAGGCGACCCCCTTGAGGTCGGGGAGTTTTTCGGACTGGACAAAGACCCTCTGAAGGCGAAAATCATCTTTGCCCAGGGCCGGCAGAACACGAACTACGCGATCTATCTTTACGCCTGCCACCCGTTTTTTATCCAGGGATACGGCACCATGACGAACGGGGAAAATACGGCCTTCGTTCCCATCCGGGAATTTCTCACGGGACGGAACTTTCCCGGTTATATGGGCTATAACTCCGACTCCGAGGTCTTCGCCCATATTCTCCATTACGTCTGCCGCCAGCTCAACTACCCCCTGACCTATTACAAAGACGTGATTACGCCGATCAAAGACGAGGAGATCGCGGAGCGATCCGACGCCGACGCGGTGCGGCTTATAAAACGGGCACTGAGGCCGCTCTGTATCGACGGCCCCAATTGCGTTATCGGCTTTACCCCCGACGGGCACGTCTTTATGGTTCAGGACTCCAAGAAACTCCGGCCCGGGGCGATTGGGGGCGCGAAGGGGAAATATGCCCTTATGTCCGAGGAATGCGGTGTTAACCGGGCTGTTCCGAAACGAGATCCGTCGGAAGACATCTACCCGATGAAGTACGACATGGTTGTCGTCTCGCCCAACGCCGAGGAGGTCCAGGTATGGAACCAACTGCACAATTGATACAGAGCGACCAGCTCACGGCCCAGGACTTCCCCTACGTTATCACGTGGCGGGAAGACCGGTGTACCCGTTGCGGCAAGTGCACGGCCGTCTGCCCGGTAAAGGCCATCGAGCCCACCGTCCGTACCCAGCGGGTCGTGAGTTCCGAGGGCTCCGCGCCTGCGCCCGTTGCAAAACGGGTCACGACGGCCGTGGTCGAGCAGGTCCTGGATATCGATCGCTACTGCGTCGGGTGCGGCACCTGCTCGCTGGTCTGCCCGACCGAGGCGATCAAGCCCGAATACAACCCGCACCACCGTTTCCTTATGTACAAGAACAAGGGGGGCAAATCCTACACCCGCGGAGGACGGCGGAACGACCCCTCGGCCTCCACGGTGGACCAGCTCAAGTTCGCCCGCATCTCCATGCTCACCGACCCGGCCCTCGATGCGGGACGGCACGAGTTCAGGATTCGCACCCTTCTCGGCCGAAACCTCCCCCCGGAGAAACTGCCCGTAAAGATCGAAAACGGCAAGCTGAAGAAGATCGAGGGCGAGTTTATACCTCCCGTACGGGAGATCTTTCCGATCCGTATCGGGAGCATGTCCGTCGGGGCTTTGTCGCCCCACATGTGGGAAGGGCTCGCCATGGGTGTTGCCTACCTGAACGAAGTAGAAGGGCTTCCCGTGGTCATGTGTACTGGCGAGGGCGGCATTCCGACCCGGCTTCTCAAATCCCGGTTCGCCAAATACATGATCCTTCAGATCGCCTCGGGGTATTTCGGGTGGGACGAAATCGTTCATGCAATTCCGGAAATGAAGGAAGACCCCGCGGCCATCGAAATCAAGTACGGCCAGGGCGCGAAACCCGGCGACGGGGGGCTGCTCATGGCCTATAAGGTCCTGCGTCTGATCGCCAAGATCCGCGGTGTGCCCCAGTTCGTGGACCTTGCGTCTCCGCCTACCCACCAGACGAAATATTCGATCGAGGAGGCGGTGGCGAAGATGATCCAGGCCATGAGCATGGCGTGGGGGTTCCGGGTTCCGGTCTACCCGAAGATATCCGGCACGAAAACGGCCCAGGCCGTGCTGAACAACCTGGCACGGAACCCATACGCCGCGGCCCTGTGTATAGATGGAGAAGACGGGGGCACGGGTGCGGCGTACAACGTTTCGATGGACAAGATGGGCCATCCGATAGCGTCGAACATCCGGGACTGCTACCTGGATCTGGTCAAGCAGGGCAAGCAGAACGAACTGCCGCTCATTGCCGCAGGCGGTATGGGTAAGGCCGGACACCTGGCGGCCAACGCGGCGGCCATGATCATGCTGGGAGCCTCGGCGGTGGATATCGGCAAATACATCATGCAGGCCGCGGCAAACTGCCTCGGCGACGAATACAATCGCTGTAACCTCTGCAACACGGGCCGCTGCCCCCGGGGGATAACGACCCAGGACCCGCGACTTTACCGGCGGCTCGATCCGGACATGGTGGCCCAGCGGGTCGTTGACGTCTTCCGGTCGGCCGATACGGAACTCAGAAAGGTGTTCGCTCCCATGGGCCGTTCCACGGAACTGCCGATCGGCATGTCCGACGGTCTGGCGGTTAGTGATAAGGCGATCGCCGATCGCCTGAAGATCAGTTATGCGTGTTAATCAGACTACGGACAACGGAATTCGGCGGACAATGTTTGACGCGGAACCGGATTCCGACCCGAGAGGATAGACGATATGGCAGGGAAAAAGACCACACGGAAAACAACGACCCGGCGGACCGTCACCGTCGAAGGCAATGTCGACGGCCGGCGCGTTTCTTCCCGGGAGCTTGAAGAACAGATCCAGCGGACCATCGCCGACGGGGCGCGGCGCCTTATTGTCAAGGCCGACGGCCAGCACGGCATCGGGGGTCGGATCTGGCCCCGGGGGGAACGGGTACAGCTTACGGTAAAGGGCTCCTCGGGACAGCGGCTCGGATGTATGGGCATGATGGGCACCGAGATCACCGTCCACGGCAACGCTTCGGACGACGTCGGATGGATCAACTGCGGCGCGAAAATCACGGTCCTCGGCGACGTCACCAACGGGGCCCATAACGCGGGAGCCCAGGGGCTCCTCTACGTCCAGGGCGGCGGGGGCGCCCGGTGCGACACGATGACCAAGTACAACCCCCGTTTCGAGCCCCTGCAGTCCTGGTATTTCCGAAATGTGGGCGACTCGTTCGCCGAGTTTAAGGCTGGGGGAATAGCCGTCGTCTGCGGTGTTGATCCCCGGAACCCCGAAAACGTCCTCGGGTACCGTCCCTGCGTCGGCATGGTGGGAGGTACGATCTATTTCCGCGGACCGATTCAGGGCTACAGCGAAGGCGACGTCCGCCTGTGCGATCTCACGGAAGCGGACTGGGAGTGGCTCATCGAAAACATGCCGCCGTATCTCAAGGCGATCAAGCGCGAGGAGTATTTCGAGGAACTCACGCGGGATCAGTCCGAGTGGCGGAAACTTATCGCCTACACCCCGCAGGAAAAGGCGGCCCGTGCGGGAAAGGGCAAACCGAGCATGAAAGAGTTCCGCCTGCAGACGTGGGAGGCCGAAGTGGGTGAACGGGGAATATTCGGCCCCTACCTGGACCACCCGCGGGCACTGCTCCCCTATGTCCCCACGGGCGAAAATCGACGCAATCGGCCGGTGTGGAATAACGACAAGTATCTTCCTCCCTGCGCCGGCGTGTGCCCCTCAAGAATCCCGTCGCACAAACGGGCAAGTCTCATACGCCAGAACCGCCTGGAAGACGCGCTGGCTCTGGTGCTTCAGTACAGTCCGTTCCCGGCTACGGTCTGCGGACAGATCTGCCCGAACCTGTGCATGGACGCCTGTACGCGGGGCAGGATTGACGCGCCGCTGGATATGAAGACCCTCGGGAGTCTGAGTCTGGAGGTACCGGCGCCGAAACGTCCCCGTTCAACAAACCGGACGGTCGCCGTGATCGGCGGCGGTCCCGCAGGGCTTTCCGCCGCCTGGCAGTTGGCGCTCAAGGGTCACGCGGTCGATCTCTACGAAGCGGCAGACAAAATCGGCGGCAAGATCGAGATGTGCATTCCGCGGGAACGTCTTCCCCGGGAGGTACTGGACAAAGAGATATCCCGGTTTGCCGAAATGGGCGTAAACATCCATACGAAGACGAAAATCACCCGCAAGAAGTTCAGTAAGATCCACAAGGAACACGATATCGTCGTCATCGCCGTGGGCGCCCATCAGCCCCGGTTTATCCCGTTTGACGGACACGAAGACGTGGTTGCGGGAATCGATTTTCTCAAGGAAGTCAATTTCGGCACCCCCCGGGACCTTACCGGTCAACGGGTCGCCATTATCGGCGCCGGGAACGTGGGGATGGATATCGCCTGCCAGGCGTGGGCCCAGGGGGCAAAAGAGGTTACCGCGGTGGACGTTCAGAAGCCTGCGGCCTTCGGCAAGGAGATGGAAATGGCCACCGAACGGGGCACAAAGGTCCTCTGGCCGAAATTTACCGAACGGTACGACAAGAAAAGAAAGAAACTCCTTTTCAAGGACGGTTCCCATCTGGACGCGGATACGGTGATCATCTCGATCGGCGAAACCCCGATACTCGATTTCCTTCCGGCCAGCATCCACACCGAACGGGGCTATATCGTGACGGACAGTACGGGTCAGACCACCGATGTGAAGGTCTATGCCATCGGGGACGTCACCCGTCCGGGGCTCGTGACCCACGCCATCGGCGCAGGCCGGGTGGCAGGCGAGGCGATACACGCACAGCTCATGCAGTATGACTACATGGCCGAAGCACGACAGGTTATTCCCTACGACAAGGTTAAGACCATGTACTACGAGGCCTGCCGGCCGGATTTCACCGGGACGGCCGCGAAAAAACCCCTCGCCGAGGAAGAAGCCAATAAGTGCATGTCCTGCGGTTCCTGCCGGGACTGCCATATGTGCGAGGCTACCTGTTATTGGGGAGCCATCAGCCGCGTCGAAGGAAAGAAAGGCTCATTTGAATACGTAGTGGACGCGGACCGGTGCATCGGCTGCGGCTTCTGCGTCGGGATCTGCCCGTGCGGAATCTGGGAGATGGAAGAAAACCAGTAAAACACTCCTTTTTCCCGCGTCAACGATGAAAACGCGAACGGGAGGGCCGAAACCCTCCCGTTTTTTCTTTGAAAACCCCGGGGGCTGCCAACCCGGACTTCTCATGGTCCTTCACCTGCGGAACCGGAAACCACCGTGGCTTCTGCGTTGCGCTTGATTCGGGTGCTCAACGTACCGTCAAGTACGTTTCCGCGTCCGAACCGGCCCGCGCCTTGTATCTGCCCCCCTCGCCACGACCCGCCATAACCTTACAGTTGCAGTGCGCCGTGCAAAGGCACGGTCTTTCAGTGGGTGAA
>CAYYSS010000087.1:0-9204 GCA_964474325.1 uncultured Nitrospirota bacterium | reverse complement strand
GACCACGATCCACTCCTATACCAACGATCAGCGCATCCTGGATCTTCCCCACAAGGATCTCCGGCGGGCGCGTTCCGCGGCTCTGTCCATGATCCCCACCACCACGGGCGCGGCCCGGGCGGTGGGTCTGGTACTCCCGGAACTCAAGGGTCGCCTCGACGGCATGTCAATCCGGGTGCCGACCCCGAACGTATCCGTGGTGGACCTGGTGGCGGAACTGGGAACCGACGTGAGTGCCGACGACGTCAACGCCGCACTCAAGCGGGCCGCCGACGGCCCCATGAAGGGTATTCTTCAATACACCGAGGAGCCCGTGGTGTCCGTGGATATGAACGGCAACGCCCATTCCTCCATCGTCGACGCAAGCGTTACCAAGGTCATCGAAGGCCGCATGGTGAAGGTCTTGTCCTGGTACGATAACGAGTGGGGTTACAGTAACCGCCTCGTGGATCTTGCCCTGCGGGTAGGCTGAGCGGGGCCGGACGATGGCAACGGCACAGAGCGCCGGGGACCGCAGACGGGCGATTCTCAACAAACAAACGATTGAGGACCTGGACCTGAAAGGCAAGCGGGTTCTCTTGCGGGTGGACTTCAACGTTCCCCTGGACGACGACCTGAACATCACCGACGACCGGCGGATTCGGGAGGCCCTCCCGACGATCAACTTCGCGATCGACGAGGGGGCCAAGGTCATTCTCTGCTCCCACCTGGGCCGTCCCAAGGGCCAAGTCGTCCACCGCTACAGTCTCCAGCCCATCGTCAAACGGCTCCAGCGGCACCTCCAGAAAGACGTCCATTTTGTCGAGAGCTGTATCGGTCCCCGGGCGGAGGCCGCCGTAGCGGACATGAACCCCGGTGTCGTCCTGCTTCTTGAGAACCTGCGCTTTGAACCGGGTGAGGAGGCCAACGATCCGGCCTTTGTCGCATCCCTGGCAAAACTTGCCGACGTGTTCGTTAACGATGCCTTCGGCACGGCCCATCGGGCCCATGCCTCAACCGTGGGTATCGCGGAAAAACTCCCTTCGGCCGCGGGCTTTCTCATGAAACGGGAGATCCAGTATCTCCTGGGGGCGGTACAGAACCCCGTGAGGCCCTTTACGGCCATCCTGGGTGGCGCCAAGGTCTCAGGCAAAATCGGCGTGATCGAGAACCTGGAAAAGACCGTAGACAAAGTGATTATCGGCGGAGGCATGGCCTTTACCTTCATCAAGGCCATGGGCTACGAAGTCGGCGATTCCCTGGTCGAGGATGATATGCTCGAGACCGCAAACCGGATCCGGCTCCAGGCCCGGGATCGGAAAATCGGCTTCTATCTGCCCGTAGACTGCGTGGTGGCCGAGTCCGTGGATCCGGAAGCGACTACGAAAATCGTGCCCATGCAGGAAATTCCCACGGGTTGGAAAGCCCTGGATATCGGACCGGCCTCCATGAAACTTTTCTCGGAAGCCCTGTCGAACTCCAAGACCATCTTCTGGAACGGTCCCATGGGTATGTTCGAAGTCGACGCCTATTCCCGGGGGACCTTCGCCCTGGCCCGGGCCGTAGCCGATGCCTACGCCTTGACCATTGTCGGCGGGGGCGATACCGACCTGGCGATCCACCGGGCGGGAGTAACCGACAGTATCTCGTTTATTTCCACGGGGGGCGGGGCATCGCTCCAGCTTCTCGAGGGGAAAGACCTGCCTGGTCTCGTTTCTCTTTCTGAACGCCGGGCCGATTAGCCCGGGGACCAAACGCACGCCGGTTTCGGGACATCTTCCGGAACCGGCGTACTGAATTCGGCCCTGTGATGGAGGGCTTTGTATGGGCAGACGTGGGGCAATAATCTTCATACTTATCGGAATCGGTCTTCTCGTGCCCGCCTGCGAGGCACTGAAAACCTCCAAACCTATCCTCCCGTTGCGGGAATACGAACGCATGCTTGTGGGCCGACTGGATGCCGATTACGTGGGGACCAAGGCGTGCCTGGCGGCGTGCCACGTCCACGACACGATTAAGCGTGATTTCGACGCCAGTACCATGGGGGCCCAGATGGCACAGGAGTCGGGGCTCCCCCTGGTCGATTGCGAATCCTGCCACGGCCCCGGCAGTCTGGCCATCGCGGGGATCACTCCCGAACGGGTCCGGCAGGACGCCGAAAAAGGAATCCGCACCGAGTGCCGCTACGACACCCTGCTGGCCATTGAAGACCTGCCGTCCACGGCCCGCTCCCTTATCTGCCTCAAATGCCACACCGCCAACGCCACGTTTAATCTCCATACCTGGAACGCCGGCGTACACGCTATGGCCGACGTATCCTGTTCCGACTGCCATAAGGTACACGCGGGGCCGGATCTGGTCGTCAATCCCCGGGATACGTTCCGTATGTGTATCACCTGCCACCAGGAGATTGAGGCCCTTTTCCGCCTGCCGAGCCACCACCAGGTCCCCGAGGAGCGGGTATTTTGCACGGACTGCCACAACCCCCACGGCACCGTCGAGGAGAATTTGATCCGGGAACCTACCGTGGAGGAAACCTGTTCGCGGTGCCATGGCGACAAGGAAGGCCCCTTTGTGTACGAGCACGCCGACCTCACGGAGACCTGCCAGAATTGCCACAACCCCCATGGATCGGTACATGACAATCTCCTGAACGCGGGCATGCCGTTTCTCTGTCTCCAGTGCCACGTGGGGCACCGGCAGGCCGAGACCTCGCCGGCCGAGTTCAAGGGTGCATTCTATACCCGCTGTACGGACTGCCACAGCAGAATCCACGGTTCGGATCTCCCCTCGGCCCGGGGCGCCGGGGGGTTTACGCAATAACGGAGGGGGTCGATGAAGATGTTAGCCCGGCTGGCGTGCTTCTATGTCGCACTGTTTCCTGTTTTCCTCTCCGGGCCGGCCCGCGCGGATGTTGCCAATATCCCGTATTACGGCCATGGTCTCGACCGCTACCCCCGCGTAGCCTCCACGGGAAGCCTCGAGGTGGGCGGGAGGGTCTTTTCCCATGCGGGGTCTGAACGCGCCGAAGAATACGGTGAACTCCAGGACGGCCCCGCTCTGTCGGGCTCGGCGGCATTGTACCCCTTCCCCCACCGGATTCGTATCGATGGAGAGTTCCTCGACGACAGTAATTTCATCGATCTCCGGTACGGACTTTCCGACGTCGTGCTTTTGCGCTGGACCCACAGTGCGCTGAACCACAATTTGCCGACGATAAACCTCGTCGATCTGGATACGGAGACTACCTCGCCGGGCGTTATCAACAACAACCCGGCAACGGCCTACGGCCTGTCCTTCCAACACGACCGGTTCGCACTCCGGCTCAAGCCTCACTCGTATCACGCCCACTTTTTCCTCCTGGGAGATATTGTGAAAACGGGCGGTCTGGTCCAGCAGAGAAGCCTCGGCGGTTCGGGCTTTTTCAATGCCCTGACCCGCACGGTCGAACCCCGCAAGGCCGACGGCGCCACCACGACCCTCACGATGGGCGCCAACAGCCACCTGGGACCGCTGGAAGCGGAGTTTACCCACCGGGAGAAACGGTACCGGCAGGACGGCGACGCCCTCCTCGTCCGTTTCTACGAGACCGCCGAAACCGAGAAGGAGATAATCCGGGCGGGAGGTCGTTATCCCTACAACACCGACCCGGAAACCCGGGGCAGGAGCAACGAACTCAGGCTCCATTCGTCGTATACGGGGAGAATCGTGGTTTCCGGCACCCTCAGAACCGCCCATCGGGAAAACCTCGCAGGCGGGGCCTCGGCCGACACCGTCACGGGATCGGGCGCCCTTACGTGGATTCCGTCTCACCGCATGGCATTGTTCGCGAAAATCCGCCATCGGAGCCGGGACACCCGGGCGCCGGAGACGGTTTTCGTGCCCGATCTGGCTGATCCGGCGAACGGCTACGGTGACGACCAGGTACGGCAGCCCGTTGATATGCGCGACACCACCGTCTCCCTGACGACCCGGCTCCGGGCCGCCCCGGGCGTCGTCCTCCGGGGCCGGTACGAACATCGAAACAGGATACGGACCAACGAAGAGGCCTGGCACCTTCCTCGCTCGACAAAACGCCATACCCTTGAGCTTTCGGCCGACGTTCGTCTCGCCCGGGGACTCCGGAGCCGGGTACGGTACAATCGCCAAAGCTACAACGATCCCGCGTACAACGTGGAACCCGACCGCTCCCACCATACCCGCGCAACGCTCACGTGGACCCCGTCGGCCCGGATCAACTTCTTCGCGGGTTACGACCGCCTGCGCGGGAGCAGACAGGAACTCCGTTTCGTGGATCCGGACGGCCCTGTGGAGGGGCCGGAGAGTCGGAAAACCGCCGGAGACCGTATCACCGGGAGCCTTACAATAGCCCTCCGGGAGGACCTCACTGCCGGGCTCACCTACCTGAACTATCGAAACAGGATACGCCAGGACATCGTCTACCACTCAGCCGAGCCCCCCTTTCCCGCGCTGGTGGACCCGGGGGTATATTACCGGGACCGTGCAAACCACCACGGCCTTCACCTGTCCTATACGCCGGATGCCCCCTTTGGACTCTCCGTATCGATCGACTACACCTTGAGCAAGGGGCTGTTCAGCCCGGAGAGTACCGACCTCCTCGAGCCGGTATCGGTCGCCGATTTCTCCCGGCTTGCCGTTGAAGAGTACGGCTGTAACGCTACGGCTTTTTACGACCTGCGGCATGATCTCCGGATGACGATTGAATATCGTTTCCGTACCTTTCACGATCTTAACGACCGCCCCGACGACGCGGTCGGCGACAGCACCGTCAATATGGTCTGGGTAAAGTTCAGGCGGACGTGGAATTGAGACGAATCCGACACGGGATCTTAACGTTGCAAAAGATTCTTGGAGAAGGGGCCGGCGGAATCAAAAAAATACGCACGGCCACAGCACTCCTGAAACGGCGAACGGGTCCGGGCGCCCGCGTTCGGCGGCAGTCGGCAGCCACCCGCCTCCGGCCTCTCGCCCCTCGCCCATTGCCTATAGCCCATTCGTCATGCCGTATTGCGGATTTCTTTGAGGCCGTCGGCCCCGTATTTTATGCCGCTGTAAAGAAGATCTCCGCGACGGGGCGGGCCCGCCCTGCCCCGCCCGTCCGGACGCGGGTGCGCCGCGCAGTTGCCGCATCGTTCGCCCTTATGATGTTCCTGACGCTTATTGCACAGGGGGCATCGGCGACCTTGCTTCAAGACGTCCTTGTGGGTGTTATCGTCTCGGGAGACCGGCCCTTTTACGACGCCATCCACGCGGCGTTTACGCGGCGGCTGTCGGAACGGGGCGTTCGCGCGGCGTTTATCGTGCAGCGACCGGGCAACGACCCCCTTGCCCGTCGCAACGCCGCCCGGAAATTAATCGCCCTGGACGTGGCCGCGGTTGTCTGTTACGGTGCTCCGGCCGCGCTCGCGGTAATGGCCGAGAAGGCCCGGATGCCGGTTCTCTTCGCCGGGGTACACCACCCCGAAGCGATCGGTCTCAAGGGGAAAAACGTAACCGGCATCAGATCCCACGTCCCTCTTTTCGGTCCCCTGGAGAATCTGAACGCCATCCATCCTGTGGAGAAACTCGGGATTACCTTTAACGGCGCCGACCGGGATTCAGCGGTCGA
Source organism: uncultured Nitrospirota bacterium (assembly GCA_964474325.1). GTDB lineage: Bacteria > Nitrospirota > Thermodesulfovibrionia > SZUA-242 > CAYYSS01 > CAYYSS01. The sequence goes on along the minus strand of CAYYSS010000087.1, from coordinate 3,596 downwards.
GGCCGGCCAGGTCGAAACACTCATGAAGGACTACGGTTACGTCCCGTACTTCATAGATATGAACGAACGGAACGTCTTGGAGAGACTCGACCAATTGGACGCACTCTATATCGCCGGCGGCTGTGACTCCATGACCTGCCTGGACGAAATAGTCCATAGCGCCCGCGCCGCAAGGATTCCCACGGCAACAACCGTCGGCGGCGCAGCGCAGCGCGGCGTTATCGTAACGGTTGCGGCGGCGGCCGACGAGCAGGGCGAGGTGGCGGCGTCCATGCTGGCTCGTATCGTCAACGGAGAGCGTCCCTCGTCAATCCCCGTGGTCGAACCCCGCAAGGTCGAGTTCGTACTCAATCTGCGCGAGGCACAGAATATAGGCGTAACGATCCCGCTGAAGCTTCTCATGTCGGCTACCGAAGTGATTCGGTAGCTCGACATTTTCTACAGAATACTCGCCGCAAGCGACGCCAGATCGCTCCGCTCGCTCCGCGTCAGGTGGATATGACCGAAGATTTTCTGGCCTTTCATCCGTTCAACCACGTACGTAAGCCCGTTGCTGCTGGCATCCAGATAGGGACTGTCGATCTGGTAGGGGTCTCCCGTAAGGATGATCTTCGTCCCCTCGCCGGCCCGGCTGATGATGGTCTTCACCTCGTGGGGGGTAAGATTCTGCGCTTCGTCCACGATGATGTATTGATTGGGGATTGAACGCCCCCGGATAAAGGTGAGGGCCTCTATCTCGATGGTCTTTCCGCCCCGGGACTGGACGAGATAGTCCACCTTGCCTTCCACATCCTCGCCCTCGGGATCAACGAGAAACGAGAGATTATCCCAGATGGGCTGCATCCAATTACGCATTTTATCGTCCTTGTCGCCCGGGAGATAGCCTATATCCTTGCCGAAGGGAATCACCGGGCGCGAGACCAGCAGTTTGGAATAGACGCGCTCCTCAACCACTTTCGTGAGTCCCGCCGCGAGGGCCAACAGGGTCTTGCCCGTACCGGCGGGGCCCATGAGAGTGACGAGTTTTATGTCGTCGCAGAGGAGTAACTCCAGGGCAAAGTTCTGTTCCATATTCTTCGCCCTGAGGCCCCAGGGGCGTATTTTCTGGTGAAAGAGGGGCACGACCTGCCGCGCCCCGTTCAGGTGTTTGGCAAGTGCCGTGTGTTTTTCGTTCGCCGCGTTCTCGAGCCGTACGAATTCGTTCGGAAACAGTTCGTTGCCCGCAAGATCCATAACCCCGTCGCGATAGAACCCGTCGAGCGCCTCCCCGGAGACCCGGAGGCTGCGCCAGCCGGGGTAAAGTTCGTCGAAGTTTACCTTCTCCCGCTCGAAATCCATGACGTCAAGACCGATGGCGTCGGCTTTAATACGGGCGTTGATATCCTTTGAGACGAAAATCACCCGTTTCCCGTCGTTCTTCCGGCTGAGGTAGTAGGCGGCCCGTACGATTCTGTTATCGGTTACGGCGTCGGCAAGTCCCGGTATATCTTCCCCGGACGTATCGTCAACAAGAACGCGGAGCGTGCCGCCGTTGTCAAGGTCGATACCCTTGCCCAGGCTTCCCTGGGTCCGAAGGGTGTCGAGGGAACGGATAGCCGTACGGGCGTTTCTGCCTTTTTCGTCGGCATGGCGCTTAAAACGATCCAGCTCTTCAATAACTTCCATGGGAAGCACCACATCGTTGTCTTCAAAACCGAAGATCGCTCCCGCGTTATGCAGGAGAACGTTTGTATCGAGTACGAATTGTTTCTTCACACGTTACCTCGTCTTGTGGATTCTGTGACCGGCGACCGGTTCCCCGCCGATCGTGTCAGGGGTGCTCTGCCGTTACGCGTGGCACGCCGAGGTCGGCGGACCGGTCCGCGGAAACGCGATAGGTCTTGAGAAGATCCGCCTCGGCTTCCGCGACGGCCTTACGGTCAAGAACGATCTGGGCTCCGTTGGTCTCGCCGAACACCACATAGGGGTCCTCCGCGTCCGCCTCGACCTGACGGATCAGATCGGAAAGCCGATTGATCTTCTTCCCGTTCACCGTGGTGATTCGAAGATCGCCGAAGCTGTGGTACCCCTGGTTTACTTCCGAGGGGAGAACGCCGAGAAGAAGTACGACTTCTTCGTCCGTCACCGTCCGCCGGTTGTTTCTGAGCAAGGCAACCAGATGCTTCGGCGCCTGATCGTACCACCTATTGCCCCAGGTCATTAAGTAGTTTTTCGTCAGCGGACTGAATACCAGGCCGCCGTAAATATAATAGGAAGGACGGACGTCGTAGCGCTCCATAGGAACGAGATCCATGGAACCGATGGCCTTGTCAAGGGAAATCTCCACATCCCGGATCGTACCGCCGCGAAGAACGGTCAGTGCAAGTGCATCACCCACTTGGTGTCCCTGTATGAAGTAGCTCAGGCTGGTACGCTCCCCGGCCCGGAATTCCACGGTCCCGTCGTCGGCCACGTCGTGGCCGTCTATGGCGACAATAACATCGCCTCGCTCGAGAATGCCCTCGGCGGGCGACCCGGGCACGACCGCCTTGACCCAGACACCGGACTGGCCCTGCTTGAGTCCGTATTTCCAGCGAAACCCCCTGTTCTCCATTGTCTGCCATGCGATGCCCACGGCGGGGAAACCGTCGTAGCGCCCGTCTCCGATATCATCGAGAAAGTGTTTCACAACCGGCACGGGAACCATATATCCGATATTGTCCGCACTCCGAATAGACTGCATGACAACCCCCACGATCCGGTCGCCTTTCATCACGGGCCCGCCGCTGTTTCCGGGATTGACCGCCGCGTCAAGCTGGCCCGCCAGGAGATACCGTGAACTGTGGGCATAGAACCTGTGCTCGATACGGGACATGACCCCCCGGGTGGTACTCAGGGTATCGCCGCCCCGGGGAAAACCGTAGACGAGTACTTCCTCTTGGGCCTCGGGCAGTTCCCCGAACTCGAGGGGATGAATTCCCGCGAAAAAGTCAGGGGCATCAACCGTCAGAAGTGCGAGATCCGCTTCGTGGGAGACCGCCAGGACCCGGGCGGGTAATTTCTTCGCGGAACCGTGACGCCGCACCTGAATAAAGGTCTGATCCGCAACCGCGTGGGCGTTGGTGAGAATCCTCTCCCCGTCGATGATGCATCCCGACGCACTCGAAGACCGGGGGGCGTGCATGTTCCAGGGAGTATCGTAGTCGGGACGGCTCTGGACCGTGTAGATCTTCACCATGGCGTCCCGGAGGTCCGGAAACGCGGAAGCCTGCCCCGGCGGCGCGAATGTACCGCTCCAGAAAAGAAAAACCGCGGTTATAAAAATAATTCTTCCGTTATATCTCATCAGGCCCTCTCCTGCATGAAGTGCCCCCCGCACGTAGAGAATCGCGGCGGATGCGGCCGGTGGTTATTGTACCCCAACGGGGCCGGGAAGCCCCAGCCCTGAGAGAGGGTGCGGGATATTCTTTAAGCCCGGCACTCAACAGAAGAGTCGAAGGCGTACCTGGGGCGCATACGAACATGTTGAAATCAAAGGGCGACCAGACGAAAGGAATCCGCGCTGACCTGGAAGATCTTCCGCTGTTTCTCGCTGAGTTTGTTCCCGATACCCGTTT
>CAYYSS010000086.1:0-9370 GCA_964474325.1 uncultured Nitrospirota bacterium | reverse complement strand
TTGCGGATTTTTTTGAGGCCGCCGGCCCCGTATTTTATGCAACTGTAAGGTAAACCCGGCAACACGGCCGAAACTTCTCTGTAAACTGCAAAGTCGAATCGACCCTTCGTCGAGAAGACCCGACTCGGGAAGTTACAGTTAAACACCATTATTGCAAAAGATTTGTCGCGAGAGGGGCCGGTGCATCCGCCTTCGGCGGAAGTCAGAAGGGAGAAGGGAGCGGGGAAACGTGAAAGGCCGGGAGAAGACGTGGGCCCGTCTTCGCCGAAGGCTACGCCGAGGCAGGCGGTCGGCGGTCCGCGTTCAACGCTCTATGTTTTAACCCCGAACCCGGAACCAAGAACCGTAATTCTTCATCCCCCTATCGCCCATTGCCTCTCGCCTTTAGCCTATCCTTACGCCGCGTTGCGGATTTTCTTGAGGCCGCCGGGCCCGGTTTTTATGCCGCTGCAAGGGTAAGAAAACTAGTGAAGTGCGTCGAAAAAGCCCGTTATGGTACAACAGAGGGGTCTGGGAGACGGCAAAACACATAACACCGCGCGGCGAGCCTGACGAGAGTCTCTCTGTCCGTGACTTCTCGTTGGATTTCAGGGAAGTTTCGGACGCATTCCAGCGGCCCCTCCTTCGGCGGGGCTCCAGGGCCGCCTCGGGAAAGAAAGGGGAAAATGGGAATACGGGAACGAATCAGGCGTTGGATTGAATCGGACAACGGTAGGGAAACCGCGCCCTCATGTCGGCTGGGGAGGAACGATCCTTGTCACTGCGGGAGCGGGCGGAAATATAAGCGGTGCTGCCTCGCAAGGGACGAGGCCCACGCGGCCCGCGGACGGGCTCCCCAATGCGGGCCCCGTTGAAGCACGTAGGTTTCAGGGAGACCGGCGGTCTCCTCAGGTCTTTTCGGCAACACCCCTGGCTCACCAGGAGCCTGTCGGAAAATCTCTTTCTGCTGCGACCGGCTGTACCGTTCGACGCCGTTATTGTCGGGAAAAACAGCCCTCAACGCAGCTCCTGCTACGATTCCGGATATTTTTCCTTGCCGACGCGGAAACTTCTCTGCACATTGCAAAGTCGGATCGACCCTTCGTCGAGAAGACCCGACTCGGGAAATTGCGGACAAAGAATCCAAGAACGGATCGTACGATCTTGAAATATCTTCCGTGATAGCGCCTCGTTTTCGATCAATCTACTGGGCGGTTCCGGTTATGGCAATCTGGGGTTCAAGCTACGTTGTTATACAATCCGGCCTAAGGGATACAACCCCTCTCCTATTTTCGTCGCTGAGAGCCCTGCCCGCGGGCGTAGTCCTGGTCTGCGCCGCGCTGGTCCGGGACTGCCCGCAAAAAGCCGCGTGGCGGCCGGGATTCAGGGATTTTTCTCTGATAGCACTTCTCGGCGTCCTCACGACGACGGTTTTCCTCGGCACGATGTTCTGGGGAACCTCGCTTGTAGGCCCCGGTCTCTCATCGGTACTCATTAACACCCAGCCCCTCATCGTGGCTTTTCTCGCGCGGATCTGGCTCGGCGAACGGCTCACGCCCTGGCAATGGGTGTTCGTCGCCGTGGGCTTTCTAGGCATCGTTCTCATCGCGATGCCGTCTCTTCTGGCCGGACAGAAGGCAACGCTCACCGGTATAGGTCTCCTTTTAACGGGTGCCCTCTCCATGTCGGCCGCAATGATTTTAGCCAAACCCCTCTACCAGCGCCAGGACCTCTACTGGGCAACCGGCTGGCAATTGATCGCCGGGGGCGTCCTGCTCCTTGGACTCGCCGTCTTGTTCGAGGACCCGGGACGTACACGCTGGACCTTTCGCCTCTTTCTGGCCGCCGCGTACCTCAGTCTTGTCGGCACGGCGGCGGCGGCCCTTATCTGGTTCAGCCTTATTCGGATACACTCGGTAAGCCGGCTTGCGACCTTCGGCTTCCTTATTCCGGTGTTCGGCGTTGCTTTGGCCTGGGTTATCTATGGTGAGCGTATTAATGCGTGGTCCGGAACAGGCATCGGACTCACCGTCGGCGCACTCTATTACATGGGCCGGACGGAAGCGTTTCGGGTACGGCGCATTAAGGAAGGAAACCGTGCCGGCTCCCCTTAGTACTCGGGCGCAGGGCCTTCACGTCGTCCTCGTTGAACCCGAGATACCCCAGAACACCGGAAGCATCGGCCGGCTGTGCGTTGCCGCCGGCGCAAGCCTTCACCTCGTTGGAAAGCTCGGTTTTTCCCTTGAGGATCGCTACCTGAAGAGAGCCGGCCTCGACTATTGGAAACATCTCCGCTGGAAACACCACGAGAGTATCGACGCACTGTACGGGGAAGCCGGAGCGGCCGCATTTTTCTTCGTTACCACGAAAACGGACCGTCCTTTTACACAGGTAACTTTCCCCCGGAACGCTTATCTGGTTTTCGGCTCGGAAACGCGAGGACTCCCCGCGGCTCTCCTCGATCGAGTATGGGACAGGACGATCACGATTCCCATGGTCGCCGGGGTTCGCTCTATCAACCTGGCAAATGCCGTAGCCGTGGTCCTTTACGAGGCACTCAGGCAACTGGGCGCCGAAGACCGCTAAGCACGGATAGAAAACCGAACGCACGCGGACGCCGGTTTCGCTGTTTCGCAACCCATTGACATATGACTGACCGGTCAGTACAATATCCACATGCAGGTTGCAAAACGGGAGCGAATTCTTGCCGCCGCCGAAGAGCTTTTTTCGGCCGGACCGTACCATGAGGTCGCGATGGACCAGATCGCGGAACGCGCAGCGGTGGCCAAGGGAACACTCTATAATTATTTCGAGTCGAAAGACGATCTTTACGTCTCGATCCTCCAACAGGGTCTCGACGGTGTTCTTGCGGAGATCAAGGAAGAATCTCCCGCAGACGGTCGTCCCGCAGAGGAAACACTTCTTACCATAATCGAACGTCTCTACTCCTTTTTCATGGAAAAACGCAGTTTCTTCATGATGCTTGAAAAGGAGGAAGGAAGGATTTTCAACCGGAGTGACGACTGTTACGACAAGATCTGTACGATGAAAGAACTCGTCGCGGAAATGGTCAGCCGGGGGATCGAGCAGGGGGAGTTCCGATCGGTTGACCCGGCGTTTGCCGCGAGAATGCTCTTGAGTATGGTTAAAACGGCGGTTCGTGACGTGGCGGAGCGACCGTTTCGGGCCAGTGAAATCGTTGACCTTTTTGTCAACGGAATCGAGAGGAGGGACAATTGATGTCTGATGAAAGCCGCAAGAAAATGGCGATTATCGCCAGCAAAGGGACGCTCGATATGGCGTATCCGCCGCTTATCCTGGGTTCGACGGCCGCCGCAATGGACGCGGAGGTCCAGATTTTCTTCACACTCTACGGCGTCGATATCGTGAACAAAAAGAAATATGCAAATCTCAAAGTAGCCCCGATTGCAAATCCGGCAATGCCGAGCCCGGTTCCCATGCCGAACATCCTGGGAATGCTCCCGGGCATGACGGCCATGGGAACGATGATGATGAACCAGATGATCAAGAAGATCAATTGGCCGTCGATCCCGGAACTGGTGGAGGCGTGTGCCGATGCGGGAGTTAAAATGATCGCCTGTGTTCCCACGCTTGAAATGACCGGGCTTACGCAGGCGGATATGGTCGACGGCGTGCGTCTTGCCGGAGCGGCGGAATTCCTGAATTTCGCCCTCGACGCCAACGTAAGTCTCTTTATCTAAGGAGCAACCCCGCGGCAGGGGAGAAAAGACCCTCCTCTCCCCTGCCGCCTACACATCCCCGGGGCTTCTCCCCCCTTATAGCCCCGGGGATTCTTTTTCAACCGGCGCGAAATGACCGGCGTCCAATTATGGGCTAACGTAACATGGAAAAAACGCACCTGTCAAACAATGCTATGCTCATAAAAAAGTAAAAGAGGTTATATTGAAATCGACGGCGGAAAAATCACCTGTAACGGACGCGGACACGCTGATTGCATCGGTCGGCAAATCCGCTGAAAAGCATTTTTCGAAGGGTTTCTGTTGCGCAGAGGCTGTCCTTCTTTCCGTTATCGAACACCTGCGACCCGATACGCCCCGCGAAGTACTAAGGCTTGCAACAGGCTTCGGCGGCGGCCTGGGGGGATCAGGCGGCCTCTGCGGCATCTACGCGGGCGGCACGATGGCGATCGGGCTCTTTTTCGGCCGCACGGAGGCTGACGAAGACGACGCGCCCGTAGACACCCGGGTTCGGGAATTCGTGACCCGGCTCGAGGCGGAGGCCAAGGCACAACGCTGCGACGACATAGTATCCAAATGGCCGTTCGGTCTCGGACGAAGAAAATGCCGCCGCCTCACCGGGCGGGGTGCTGAAATCGCCGCGGAAATTATATATACATCGAGTCCTGACGTCGTTTAGTGACGCAACGGATTTCTCCTCAACACCTTCGTCAATTCGTAATAAAAAATTGGATCGAACTCGCCTGGGATGACTTATTAAGAAATAGCAGATAATAGTCCCCCGTCGATCCGGCGGCATTTAACGCCGCAGCCGCGTAATGATAGGTCGTCCCGGGCGCGAGCCCGGGGAGGATTGACACCGGCCGGATTTAGCAGTACAATTGTACATATGAAGGTCGTCGCCGATACGAATATTTTTCTCGCCGTGGTCTTGAACGAGCCGGAAAGGCGAGAGATCGTTTCGTCGACGGTAGGTCGTGAACTTGCGGCGCCGAAGATCCTGCCCTTCGAAATAGGAAACGCCCTTTCAGCCCTGGTCAAGCGAAATCGTCTGACCCCCGAAGAGGCATTGACCGCGTACAGGGAAACCATGAACATCCCGGTTGAATTGCGGGATATAGAGATATCGAAAGCTTTGGAGATCGCGTGTCGCAACAAGATTTATGCATATGACGCATATTTTATCGAATGCGCCCGCGCCTTACGCAGCCCCCTGTTGTCATTGGACCACGGGCTGAAAGAAACCGCGGTCGGGCTCGGGATAAGAATCATGGAGGTCTCCTCATGAAAGCCTACACGTACTCGGAAGCACGGCGGCAATTCGCCAAGGTACTCGATACTGCGAGAAACGAAGAGGTCCTGATCAAAAGGCGGAACGGGGAAGTGTTTTCGATCGTGAAAAAGAAAATTTCATCCTCCCCATTCGACGTGAAAGGACTTTCCGCCCGGGCAACCACGCAAGATATTCTCGAAGCCGTACGGGTCTCCAGGTCCGGCAGGGACTGAGGGCCCCAAGGAGGGCGCGGTTACTCCGAGGCGGCGGTGGTCCGCCTTTTCACGATTATTCCCCGGGGCGGGGTATCCGGCGGTTATTTTTCTCGAAAAGGAGATTATAGCGGACGGACGCCAAGGCTTTCCGGGAGCGTGGGGACCATCGTCCCGGCAAGAACTCCCCCTTAGAAAAAAAGGGGATTGAGGGGACCGCAGCTCCGGCAGAAATACTTCCCCCTTTGAAAAAGGGGAGAGAGAAACGGAAGAGAAGAAAGCACCTGCCCCGGATGCCCCTGGACACCGACGTAAGCATTTTCATCTGGAGTCAACCCCGCGGCAGGGGAGAACACGACCCTCCTCTCCCCTGCCGCCTTCACGTCCCCGGGGCCTCTCCCCCCTTACGGCCCCGGGGATTCTTTTTTTCCGTAATCGCCCCGCCGAGGCGGATTAAGGCACCACGGAACCCTGACCCGGGTCAATTCCGGAAGGCGCTGGATAATTCAGGGAACGGACGGCCCCCCGGGGCCCCGGGCAAGGCCGGAATGTTCGGCGATTCCCTCAGTACCCGGATACCTGAAGCGCCATCGAAGCGTCCCCGATCGAGGTATTCACCAGGAGGAGGTAATAGGTACCCGCCGGGGGATTGAGAATCCCCACCGTCTCATCCGAACCGTTGCGCGTCGCGTGTCGAACCTGGTACCAGTACTGGTGCCCGTTATAGGTAAAGACCTCCCAATCCCCCGTCAGGGGATCGTGGAGATCGAGCCGATCCGGCGTCGGGCTTTCGGCATGCCAGGGGTGAAGCGTCACCGGCGGGATCGCACCCCGCATGACGATCAGGTCCAGGTCGTTTTCCCAGTCCTGGGTCATGCTCACGAAACGTACCGCCCGGAGGCCCGCCGGTAGGGTGACCGAGTAGGCCTTCACCCCGAAGTCGGTGCAGGGGTAGCCGGAACAACCCGCACCCCCGGGGACGGCATTGGTAAAAAATTGCGTATTGCCGTTGAACTCGAGAGCAGGGGGCGGAGACGTCACCGCCACGTCCACGGGCACCGACGGACTGCCGGGCCCCGGGTCGATGGATCCCGCCGTATCCTGGGCCAGGGTGGTGGCGTCGACCCGCACGTCGAAGCCGTCGAAGCCGTCTACGGCCGCACCCCAGGTCTGCCCTCCGTCGGCGGAGAGTTCGAGCCAGTACTCCCCGGTCGAGACCACGTAGGCGCCCCCCGGGCGATAGTACCCGTTTCGGCAGGTGAAGACCGAGACCCGGGTCGGCGCGCCCAGCGAACCCGAGGGCAGCGTAAACGAAAGAGACGGGGGATCGGTGATCACCGTCCCCTCCGCGGAACAGGCGCCGTAGCTTTCCAGGGCCCGTACGGGCACCACCGGGCCGGATCCCGCCGTCACCGTCCCCTCCAGGTCTCCCTGGATCCCCGTCCCGTTTACCCGGACGAGGAAGGAGTCCGCGCCCACGGCCCGGCTCCCCCAAGACTGCCCGCCGTCGCCGGAGAGTTCGAGCCAGGCCTCCGCGGTCGATACGGAATAGGCCCCGCCGGACTGAAGAACTCCTCCGACGCAGGTCGAGGCGGCTACCGCGACGGGGGGGCTCACGAATCCCGGCTCATAGTCGATCTCGACCTTCGAAGGGAGCAGGAAGAGGCCCCCTTCGGGAGAACAGCCGCCGATCGCCAGGTGTTCCACCTCGAGGATTCCCGCGTCGATCGAAAGGCTCCCGAGAATTTCGGTCCACCCGCCGTCTTGGGCGAATCCGCAGGCGTATCCGCCGGTCAGATCCACGGTACCGGTCACGTTTACAACGAGGTCCTCTCTGAAGGCTCCTCCCGGGGGCGTGGACACTGCCCGAATCTGATCGCTGTCCCCGGCGGTCGCAAAAGCCGCCTGAAGGGTACCGAATGAATACGATCCGGGGATAATATCCACGGGGGGCTCGCCGCCGGGGCAGGCCGGGTGGTCGAAAAGGGTCGTGAAGGAACTGTCCTGGCCGTAGACCGTCCCCCCGGCCGCGTTGAGTGCGGCTGCCGCGTAATGATACGTGGTCCCCGGGGTGAGGCCCGGAAGAAGGGTCGGTCCGACTGGAAGTTCTGCAAACCCGGTCTCCTGCAGGGTATACTGGCCGACGGTACCGTTTTCGTACGCCGTGGTCCGGCCCCAGACGAACCAGACCTGGGTCGAAAGGCCGTTGGGTATTACATGGCCGTTCATGAAGGCCTGGGTCGCGGAAACCGAGGTGGCGAAGTCGGTGCTCACCGTGGGGGCCGCCGTCCCGGTTCCCTGGATCGTGAAGGTGTAGGGGTTTTCGTCCCGATCGTCGTTTGCGATACTCACCGTCCCGGTCCGGATCCCCGGCGCCCCGGGGTCGAAACGGATGTCAAAGGTCGTGGTTCCTCCACCGGCCGAAACCGGGCTACCCGGGGACGTCGTCACCGTGAAATCCGCTCCCTCCGCTCCGGCGATGGACACGGCCGGCGTCCCCGTGAGATTAAGGTCGCCGGAACCCGTATTCACCACGGTGAAGGTCCGGACAAGCCCGCCCCCGCCCACGGCCGCCGGTCCGAAATCCGTATGGTCTCCGCCCCCCGGGGTCGTATCCCCGGAGGTTATCGAGGTCCCGTTCCCCCGTAGGTCGATCTCCGGTTCGACCGTCCCTGTCCCCTGGATCGTAAAGGTATAGGGGTTTTCGTCCGGATCGTCGTTTGCAATACTGAGTGTTGCCGTCCGTGTTCCCGGGCCGCCCGGGTCGAACACGACGTCGAAGGTCGTGCCCCCCCCGGGGCCGACCGGCGACGAGGGCATCGCCGTTACCGTGAAGTCCGATGCATCGGTTCCGCTGATCTCCACGACGGGGGTTCCCCCGAGATTCAGATCCGTGTCTCCGGCGTTCGAAACCGTGAAGGTCCGGGAGACGGTACCCGCCAATATATCCGCGGCGCCGAAGTCGGTGCCGTCTGCGGGCCCCGGAGACGTATCACCGGCAGCGATCGATACCCCGTTTCCCTGGATATCGATCTCCGGCGCCGCCCCGGCGTGGCCCGCTCCCAAGGGAACGACGATCATACCTACGAGGCCGAAAAGAAGTCCACGAAATAGCCGGACCGGGGTGGTCCCTGCCCCGCCCGCACACCCTATGGTAATCACCGCCATGTCTTTCCCGTTTTCACAAAAGGGGCGGGATACGTCTCCGTACCCCGCCCCCCCGGCTGTATTATCCGCTCGTTCCGCGTTTTCAGAATCCCGATACCTGAAGCGCCATGGAAGCCTTATTGGCCGAGGTATTGACCAGGAGGAGGTAATAGGTCCCTGCCGGGGGATTCAATATCCCCACCGTTTCGTCCGATCCGTTTCGCCGGGCGTGACGCATGCTGAACCAATACTGATTCCCGTTATAGGTAAAGACCTCCCAATCCCCCGTCAGGGGATCGTGGAGATCGAGCCGATCCGGCGTCGGGCTTTCGGCATGCCAGGGGTGAAGCGTCACCGGCGGGATCGCACCCCGCATGACGATCAGGTCCAGGTCGTTTTCCCAGTCCTGGGTCATGCTCACAAAGCGGACCCCCCGAAGCCCCGCCGGCAGGGTGACCGAGTAAGCCTTCACCCCGAAGTCGGTGCAGGGATAGCCGGAACAACCCTCACCACACGCTACGGCTTGCTGCGCACCACACGCTACGGCTTGCTGCGCACCACACGGTACGGCTTCTAGGAAAAATTGGGTACCGCCGTTATATGCAAGTGGGGTAGCCGTACCGGTACACCTGGCGCCGGAGGAAGATCCGCCGCCCGAGGACCCGTCGGAGGAGCTTCCCCCGGAGGATCCCGAGCCCGCGCTCGTCACCGTGTATTGCACCGTAAACTGGGCCGGGACCAGGTCCGGGGCCGACACCGACACCGTCGCCCCGTAGACCCCCGGGCCGAGGCCCGCGGTCACCGGATCGACGAAGTCGAGCCCGACCGTGCCGTTACCCGCGGTGGCGCTCATCCAGTCCGTCATATTACCGCTATAGGATACGGTGGCCGTAAAGCCGGTGAGCGCCCCGGAACAGGTACTTACCTGGACGCTCGTCGAAGGTACGGAGGTCGCGGTTTCGCTCACGCTCACCGGCACCCGGCTCGTACTCGTGAAAATCGTCCCCTCCGTACATCCCTCCACGTTGACCGTCACGTCG
>CAYYSS010000085.1:0-9416 GCA_964474325.1 uncultured Nitrospirota bacterium | reverse complement strand
AAAACAAGGTTCGGGGTTCCGGGTTCAAGGTTTTGGGTTCGGGGTTAGAACATGGAGCGTTGAACACGGACCGCCGACCGCCTGCCTCGGCGTAGCCTTCGGCGAAGACGGGCCCACGTCTTTTCCCGGCCTTTCACGTTTCCCCTCTTCCTTCTTCCTTCTCCCTTCTGACTTCCGCCGAAGGCGGGTGACCGGCCCCTTTTCCGAGAATCTTCTGCAACGTTAAGGTTATATCCGTTTATATCCGCCGCCGTCTGCGTGACCCGGGTCAGCCGGGCAGATCGGTTACCATGACGGCTCCCGAGGCCGCCGACGTTACCTGCCGGGCGTACCGGGCGAGATAACCCTGACGGATCTTCGGTTTCGGCGGACGCCACGTTGCCCGTCGGGAAGCAAGTTCCGCTTTGGTGACCCGTAAGGTAAGTTTCCGGCCGGGGATATCCACGGCTATGCGGTCCCCTTCCTTGACGAGTGCCAGGGGCCCCCCTTCCATTGCCTCGGGTGAGATATGACCGATGCAGGGACCGCGGGTGCCGCCGGAAAAACGCCCGTCGGTGATAAGGGCCACGCTTTCGCTGAGGCCCATCCCGGCGATCGCCGACGTGGGGGAGAGCATTTCCCGCATCCCCGGGCCGCCCTTGGGGCCCTCGTAGCGGATAACCACGACATCGCCGGCTACGATTTTGCCCCCCAGGATGGCTTTCATGGCGGCTTCTTCGGCGTTAAAGACCCGTGCCCGTCCCTCGAATTTCTTCATGCCCTTACTTACGGCGGTTTGTTTCACGACCGCCCCGTCGGGAGCCAGGTTTCCCCGGAGAATCGCGATGCCCCCCTGCCGGTGGTACGAATGGGTCCGGGACCGGATTACGTCCGAATCGGCAATGACCGCCGACTGGGCTATGGCACGAATCCGTTTTCCGGAGACGGTCGGTGTGTTGTGTAAAAGCCCTTTCAGGCTGTTGAGGACACCGGGGATGCCCCCCGCGGCGTACAGGTCCTCCATATAATGGGGCCCGCCGGGGATCATGTTGCAGATATGGGGCGTTGTCCTGCTGAGCCGGTCGAAGGTCTCAAGATCCAGGTCCACCTGAGCGTCGTGGGCGATCGCGGGAATGTGCAGGACCGTATTCGTGGATCCCCCGAGGGCCAGATCGACCCGGATGGCGTTTTCAAGGGATTTCGCCGTGATGATCTTCCGTGGTGTTACGTTATTTTTCACCAGATCGACGATACGTTCGCCGCTGTGAAACGCGATACGGCGTTTTTCCGCGGCCACGGCCGGTGTGGCGGCACACCCGGGAAGACTCATGCCCAGGGCCTCGGTCACGCAGGCCATTGTGTTTGCCGTATACATCCCCTGGCAGGAGCCGGCTCCGGGACACGCACACTGTTCGAGGGCGCCGAGTTCTTTGGCGTCGATTTCACCCCGCTTGAACTTGCCCACGGCCTCGAAGGTGTCGCTGGTGAGGTTTCTCCGTCTGCCGCCGTGAATGCCGGCCATCATGGGGCCCGCGGTGACCACGATGGACGGAATATCCAACCGGGCCGCGGCCATGAGCATCCCGGGGGTTATTTTGTCGCAATTGGTAAGGAGCACGAGCCCGTCGAGGCGGTGGGCCTCGGCCACGGTCTCTACCATGTCGGCGATCAATTCCCGGGAGGCCAGGGAGTAGTGCATCCCCTTATGTCCCATGGCAATGCCGTCGCAGATGCCGGGAATGCCGAAGAAGAACGGGTAGCCGCCGCCGCTGTGAACACCTTTTTCAATGAACCGTTCCAGGTCCCGCATGCCGCTGTGGCCGGGGATAAGATCCGTGAAACTGGTTGCAACACCGATAAACGGATTGCCCATCTGGTCCGAGGGCATGCCGGTCGCATAGAGGAGTGCTCGATGGGGTACCCGCTCGAGGCCTTTTTTTATCGTATTACTGCGCATGGTCTAATTCCCCTCCTTTGGTCAAGGGTTTCCGCGGTACCGAGTAACGATAAGGAAAAAAAATACATCGAATATTTCTCTTCGTTACCGCGAAGACAGTTTTCTGTCCGTGACTTCCCCGAAAATGTGCCGGGAAGTTCCAGACTGCATTCCGGAAACCCCGCCCTGGGCGCCGTCCAACGCCGCGTTGGGATAAAGGGTCCGTCAGGGTGGGGTACGTCGTTTCATCCTTCATGATGCCCCGGCCGGGGCACCGGAGACCTGAAACCCGAATGCGAGGAGATTATGCCTCGGCGGTTTCGCGGTACTCCCGGATCATGGCCTCCATCCGGTCTTTTCCCAGGAGCTTCTTCTTCTGGATGGTCTTACGCTCGACTTCTTCCTCGGTTGTAAGGTGCTTCTTCTCGTTAAACCGCTCAAGGATGCCCTCGAGTTCGATATGCTCCTGCTCGAGACGGCGGAAATCTTCATTGTGCTCCCTGAGTGCGTCAATGATGGCTGTTTTGTCCAATAGCGGGCCTCCATTCCGTCGGGATTTTCCCGAAATTTCCGTCGGGATTTTCCCGAAATTTTACCACGGGCCGGACAAAAAAGACAGGAACGAGGAGCGGACGCCTGGGGCGGGGTCGTTCGACGGGTTATCGGCGTCTGGAAGAGCGCTTTCGCAGGAAAAAACGCACGGGCGTTCCCTCGAATCCGAACCGCTCGCGGATGGACCGTTCCAGATACCTGAGATAGGCGTCCGGCACCCCTTCCGGATAATTGACAAAGACGGTAAAGGCCGGGGGGGCCTGGCCGGTCTGGGTCATGTACAGGAGTTTCACCGAATGACGGCGATAGCGGGGTGGAGCTTGTGCCGCAATAAACTCCGAAAGGGCCTTGTTGAGTTCACCGGTCGGAATCCGCTTGTTCCGCTCCTCCACTATCCGGTCTACGATGGGGTAGAGTTTGGCGATCCGCTGGCGGGTCAACGCCGAGCCGCTGATCACGGGCGCGTAACCCGCGAACCAGAGTTCGGTCCGGACGTTTTCCAGCAATTCGTTCAACCGGATCTCCGTACGGTCGGTGAGATCCCATTTGTTCAGGAGGACAATAAGGCCTTTCCCGGCCTCGTGGACCAGACCCGCGATTTTCTTGTCCTGATCCATGACCCCCTCGACGGCGTCAATGAGCAGTATGGCCACGTCGGATCGGTCGATGCTGCGTATGGTACGGAGAACACAGTAGCGTTCAACCGTTCCCGCGATCCGCGCCTTTTTCCGAAGACCGGCCGTATCGATCAAGAGGTAAGGGCGGCCTTCGTAGCGGCATGGGGTGTCGATGGCGTCGCGGGTTGTACCGGCAACCGGGCTGACAATAACCCGTTCCCGGCCGACTAAGGCGTTTACCAGGGTGGATTTCCCCACGTTCGGGCGTCCCAGCACGGTTATTTTCGGCACGCGGTCACGGTCTTCCTCGGCGTCCTCCGTGTTGCCCGACAACTCGCAGGCCAGACGTTCCATGACTTCGTAATAGCCGATGCAGTTCAAGGCCGACAGGGGAAGCAGGTCGTCGACTCCCAAACGGTAGAAGTCGTACATCTCCGCTTCCTGGCGGGGGCCGTCTACTTTATTGACGATGGCGATAAGCGGTTTTCCGAGGCGCCGGATTTCCCTGAACAGGCCCTCGTCGGAGGACGAAAGTCCCTGACGGCCGTCCATGACGAAGAGGACCACGTCGGCCTCGGCGAGGGCCGTGACGGCCTGCGCACGGACCTTGGCCTCGATTTCGCTGTCGGGGTTGTCTTCGAACCCGCCGGTATCCACCACGTAGAACGCCCGCCCGTCCCAGACCGCCTCGGCAACGTGCCGATCCCGGGTGAGGCCGGCCACGTCGTCGACGATGGCCGTCCGTCTGCCGGTTATCCGGTTGAAGAGAGTGGATTTGCCCACATTGGGGCGGCCGACGATTGCGACGACAGGTTTTCCCATGGGTTACGTTAAAGCGTTGCGTCAGGGCTTTGCACGGGGGGACGTTTCAGGGCGAGCCCGCGATTTCCGCGACCAGGGTGAGTTCCACAGTGGCGTTCAGGGGGAGTTCCGAAACCCCCACGGCGGCCCGGCTGTGCCTGCCCGCCTCACCGAAGATTTCGACGAGGACCTCGGAGGCGCCGTTTGCGACTCCCGGCTGGCCCGTAAACCCCGGGGCCGAGTTGACGTACACCGTAACCTGTACGATCCGCATAACCCGGTCCAGGGTGCCGGTACAGCGTCGTATCTGGGCCACGGCGTTCAAGGCGGCGAGGCGGGCCGCGGCGGTCCCGTCGTCCGGATCCGCACCACCTCCCGCAGGGCCCGTATAGACCACGCCACCGTCCCGCACGGGCAACTGACCGCTTACCCAAAGAAGGGAGCCGCTTATCACAACGGGTTCGTAGGCGGCCACCGGGGCGGGGGCCGCCGGGAGGTCGATTCCCAATCGCGCAAGCCGCGCCTCGTGCCCCCCGCCGGCCATATTCATTTCGTCGAGTCCGTAGCCCCGGAGGCCGGAAGATCCAGCAGTTTCATCCCCGAAAGGGGATCGAGACGTCGACGGGCGTCGACCCCGGTTATTTCAACGATGATTGCTTCAAGCACGAGAAACGTCTCGCTGTTTTCCCGAAGACAACCTACGCGGACCCTGTCGTGTTTGCCGAAGGCCCCGTGGATGTGTACCCGGGGGCCTTCGTCGTCCCAGAAGACAGTACCGCCGGCAAGGACCTCGTGGCTTTCCCCCAGTTCACGCCATTCGGGTTCCGGGGGGAGCTGTTCGGTTCGGGGGCCCACGACGAACTTTCCCGACTGCATGCCCCCGATGAGTTGAACCGTGGCGGACCGCACCTCTTCCCTGCGGCACAACGCGACAAGCTCGGCCAATACGTCGTCGCCGTGTTCGAACCGGGCCACGAATACCCGGCCAAGGGTGCCCTGGCCGTACTTCACGGGTTTTTCTCCGAAAAATAAGGCATGCGATATTTTACAGGATCGTGCGGAAGAATCGCGCCGGAGGAGGGGGAGGGGGAAGGGGGGAGAAGCCGGCAAGCCGATGGACGTGCGGCCCGGCCCGGCCTTGACACAGTGTTTCCGCCGCCGGTAGCGTGGAAGGTATGGCGGATATGAAAGTCCTGGCGTTTCGCGGAAGTCCGCGGAGAAACGGTAATACGGACCTCCTTCTCGACCGCGTGCTCGAAGGGGTGAGGACGGTTACGGAGAATATACGGGTTATCCGGCTTGCCGATCTCGATATCGGGCCCTGCCAGAACTGCGGCGGATGCGACAAGACGGGGCGCTGTATTGTGGGCGACGAAATGGAGAACGTCTACCGCGACGTGGAGGAGGCCGACCGGATCGTCATTGCCTCGCCCATCTTCTTCGCCGGGCTGAGTGCCCAGACGAAAACCATGATCGATCGCTGTCAGGCCTTCTGGTGCCGAAAATACAAACTGGGAATCCCCATTGCAGCCGGCCCCCACGGCCGACGGGGGCTTCTGCTCCTGATCGGCGGCAGGCGCCGGAGTACCGAGGGCGAAGGGGCTATCCTGACGGCCGAGGCCTTTTTTCACTCGGTGAGCATAACGGACTTCGAGACCCTGCGGTATCTCGGTGTGGACGCGCGGGGAGAGATAGCAAAACACCCGACCGCGTTTCAGGAGGGCTTCGAAGCGGGAAAAAGACTGGTAGCTCGGTAAGCGGCCTCGCCGGGTGTGCTCATCCGCCCCCTTCGAGGTCCCGAATACGGTTTTTCAGCCGCTCGTTTTCCTTCTGAAGCTCGATCGTCCGCAGTTCCCTGGCGACCTGGGCGTCGTAGAAATCCTCCAGTTCCCGAATTCTCCGATTGAGTTCCTCTTCGAGTTTCGTCCGGTCGGTGACGTCCCGCAATATTTCAACCATAAGAACGACCTTCTGCCCCCGGTCGCGGACCGGGGATGCCGTCACCTCGATCGTATGCCCCTCACAACGAATGATGTGTTCGTAGGTGAGCGTGCGCGGCTGACCGTCCGTAAACACATCCTTATACGGACAGAGTGCCGTCACGGGTCCGCACGGGCGCTCGAGTCCCTGAAAAAGCTCGTGGCAGGTCCTTCCCAGGATTTCCTCTTTTGAAAGGTTCAGGAGGGTGCAGGCCGCGTAATTCGCGTCCACGACCCGATAATCGGCGCCGATGATCACCAGCCCATCGGTCATACTGTCCAATACGGCCTCGAGGAAGGTCCTGGTCTCCTCCAGTTCCGCCACTTTTTCCTCGAGTTTCCGGACGAGCCGGTTGCTGTACTGGCGGATAAACACTCCATCCTCCATGGTTTTGTGTTCGACCGGGGGCACGGCGCCGCCGGGCCGATCGTGCAGAATCTCCTTGACCACCTCGATCAGCGCCCGCGGGTTCTGGGGTTTTTCGAGAAAACGGGTCGCCCCTACGTTGCGGGCAAAGGTCCGGTCCTCCTCGGACGTGAATGCGGCCGAATAGAAGATGAAGGGAAGATTCTCGAACCGGGACTGGGCCTTGAGTTCCCGACAGAACTGGAAGCCGTCCTTAACCGGCATCATGATGTCGGAAAAGACCAGATCGGGTTTGCGCTCTCCCGCAATTGCGAGGGCTTCGGTGCCGTTGGCGGCCGTGTCCACTTCGAATCCGTTGAGTTCGAATACCCGCTTGAGCAGGTAGCGGTCCTGCTCGGAATCGTCGGCCACAAGGATTCTCATACCGGGCATTATAAACCCGGCGCCCGCCTGCGGCAATGTTTGCCGGGGCCGCCCCGCGCGAGCGGCGGCCGAGGGGGAAACCGTTTGCAAGTATTTGAGCGGAAGATATGCTAATATGTCCGATAATCCATGAGGGGCAACGGTTCATTTATGGTACAGACGGGCGTGGGGGAAAACAGCTGGTGAGACGGGCTCAGAATAAGTCCGTTCTGGTTATCGACGATTCGCCGACGGTTCGGCGGCTGGCTGAACTCGTTCTCTCCCAGCACGACTACACGGTTTATACGGCTGAAGACGGTGACGAAGGGCTGGAACGGGCCCGTCAGGTCTTGCCTTCGGTGATCCTTGTGGACTTCGTCATGCCGAAGATGAACGGCTACAAGTTCTGCCGACTGATTCGGACCGAAGATTCACTCAAGGATATTCCCCTGATCCTCATCAGCTCCAAGGGCGAGGACGTGGGGCAGACGTTTGAAGAACGGTTCGGCGTCCTCCACTATTTCCAGAAGCCCTTCGAACCTGAAGAACTGATTGAGAAACTCGAAGAGGTGCTCGCCGAGCGGGGGGGCGAGGAGGATCAAGAGGAAATCCTGGAAGCCGAGGTTGCGGCGGGGGGTATGGTCGCGGATCTCGTGGGAGTTGAAGACCGGCTGGACAAGCTTGTCCGTCGGTATTTCGAAAAGGACTTCCGGCTTCTGATGAAACAGGTTATCGGCGATACCCTGCGGGAGACCGGGTTGGTCAAATCCGACACACTGGCCCTGTCGGGGAGAATCGGCGGTGACCTGGCCCTTCCCGATCTGCTCCAGTTTATTCACCTCTCCCGTCTCTCGGGCCGGCTTTCCATTGTATCCCGGGCCGTTTTTGGAGAGGTTTTTGTCGAGGAAGGCATGGTGGTATTCGCCACCCTGAGCAAAAAAGGCTTTCATCAATTTCTTACCGACCTGATCCAGGAGGACCGCAATATCGATCCCGTCCAGATCCGGGAGGCCGTGGAGGACGCGCGGGACCGGTGTGTTCCTATCGGGCGGGTGCTGGTGGAACGGGCCGTGCTCTCAAAAGACGAACTCATGAACTATCTCCGGCGCCTGACCGAAGAAGCCTTTCATCAGATTCTCGAGGCGGATTCGGGATCGTTTTTTCTGGAGCGGACGGACCTTCCGGTCAATCTCCGGGACATCACGTTCCGTCTTCCTATGACGTCGATTATGCTCGACGGCCTGAGACGACTGGACGAAAAGAAGGTAGCCGCGGCCCATTTCACCGACGACAAGGTGGTGCTCATACGGCTCATTACTAACGAAGACGCTCTCGCATCGGTCGATCTGGACGAGCGGGAACTCGAGGTATTTTCCTTGATCGATGGCTCGCGGGAGCTTCGTGAGATAATCGAAACCAGCAAACTCGACGATTTGGAAGTAAAACGGATCTGCTATTCTCTCCAGAAAATCGGTCTTTTAAAGACCAAGCAGACCGTGGGGAGGGTGTAAACAATGGCGAAGATCCTCGTGGCGGACGATAGCATGACAGATCTTAAATTCGTCCACTCCGTGCTCCAGGATACGGGACACGAACTTATCACAGCCATGGACGGCGAAGATGCGGAAAATAAGGCGCGGACCGAGAACGTCGATCTCATCATTCTCGACGTGGTCATGCCGAAAAAGAACGGTTTCCAGGTGTGCCGCGACCTGAAACGGGACGCTCAGTTCAAGGATATTCCGATTATTCTCCTTACGTCTAAAAACCAGGAAAGCGATAAGTTCTGGGGCGCAAAGCAGGGTGCGGACGAATACGTCACGAAACCGTGCAGCCCAAAAGACCTTCTGGACGCGGTGCGTAAACATATGAAATGACGGACGGTGATACCACCAGGGATCGGCCGGAAGAGAAGGCGACGCCGGCCGGTGCCCCCGATTCTGCCGTCCCCGGCGAGAGACAATCTGAGGAGGAGATTCGGGAAGAACGCCTCGCCGTAACCTGTTGCCGGTTTTTTTCCGCCGGCGAGGAGTTTTATATCCCCATCGAGGACCTGGTGGAGATCGCCGAACCTACAGCCGTAACCCCGGTTCCGTTGGCTCCCGATTACGTCCTCGGGGTAATCAATCTGCGGGGTGTCGTGGTGCCCCTGGTTGATCTCGGCCGTATCCGAAAGCGGGAACCGGCAACCGGCACGGAGAGGCGGATGGTCGTGGCCGAGGCGGGAACGGATCTGCTGGCGTTCGTTGCTGACGGTATGCCGGATCTGTCCCCCGAGCGTATCGGCGAGGAAATCGACGTGCGTGAGTTTCTTGCCCGGTACAGAGTGAAAATAGACTGATGGCAAGCGACTACCGCAAGGGCCTTCTGCAGTTTTTCCTCGACGAGGCGAGCGAGCATCTCCAGAAACTCGAAGAAGGTTTTCTCCGGCTCGAAGGGGGCGATACGTCCCCGTCCCTGCTCGACGAGCTTTTCCGCTCCGCCCACACGCTCAAAGGGTCCGCGGCCCTGGTAAAGCTTTCGGTAACCAGCGAAGTCGCCCACCGCCTTGAGGACACCCTGGAGGCCTTGAAAGAAGGGCGGATCGAGCCTTCCCGGGCCCTGGTGGATGCCCTTCTCTTTTCCCTGGACCACATGAAAGACCTGGTTTCCCGGGCCCAGAGCGACGAGGCGGAACCCAAAGAGGTTGTCGGCGAGGTTGAAGAAGCCCTGGCCCGGGCCGCCGCCGCGGAAGTCGAGGCCGAAGCGGATGCCGCGGAGGGTGGGTCCGAAGCCCTGGAAGC
>CAYYSS010000084.1:0-9424 GCA_964474325.1 uncultured Nitrospirota bacterium | reverse complement strand
CGCATCCGTTCGGTGATCGAAACGATCCAGAAACACGATTCCGTCGAGCGGTTCTGCCGCCTCGGCGCCCGGGTGGAGTTCGGCAACCCGACCTTCGTTGACGAACATGCCGTCCGGTTAAACGGCGCTCTCGTCTCGGCAAAGACCTGGCTTATCGCCACCGGTTCCTCCCCCGCGATCCCGCCGATAAAGGGGTTGCCCGAAACACCCTTTATAACGAATAAGGAGATCTTCTCCCTCGACCGGCTTCCCGGTTCCATGATCGTTCTCGGCGCAGGCCCCATCGCGGTGGAGATGGCCCAGGCCTTTGCCCGTCTGGGGACCGATGTCACCGTGGTCCAGCGAAGCGGACAGATTCTTTCCAAAGAAGACCGGGACATGGCCGACGGAGTGCTCGGGGCCCTCGAAGCCGACGGGGTGCATGTACATCTCAATACCTCGGTCCTCGAGGCACGGGATCTGGGGCCGCAGCGGGAAATCACGGTCAGCCGGGACGGCAGGGAGGAAAAACTCCGGGCGGATACCGTCCTGGTCGCCCTCGGGCGGACGCCCAACGTAGACGGGCTCGGCCTCGAGTCGATCGGCGTTGACTTCGACCGGAAAGGGATCACGGTCGATGAACGCCTGCGGACGACCCGGAAGCATATCTATGCCGCCGGAGACGTGACCGGACGGCACCAGTTCACCCACGCCGCGGGATACGAAGGAGGCATCGTGGTGAGCAACGCGGTCTTTCACCTGCCCCGGAAAACGGACTACACATGGCTCCCCTGGTGTACCTACACAGGCCCCGAGCTTGCGAGCATCGGCATGAACGAGAAGGCGGCGAACAAGGCCGGCAAGGACTATACGGTCTGGACCGAAGAGTTCGCCGACAACGACCGTGCCCTTGCGGAAGGCGAGTCCGCGGGGAAGCTGAAGCTCATTGTGGACGACAAGGAAAAACCCCTCGGCCTCCAGATCCTCGGACCCCACGCCGGAGATCTCCTTGCCGAGTGGGTCGCGGTCCTCAGCGGCAAGGTGAAACTCGCTACCCTGGCCGCGGCGATCCACCCCTACCCTACTCTCGGCGAGATCAATAAACGGGTTGCGGGGAGTCTGCTTTCGAGCAAGATCTTTTCCGACAAGGTCAAAAAAGGGCTCAAATTCTTTTTCAATCTTAAAGGCAGGGCCTGCGGGCCGGAAGACGAATAAGGACCGAACCGTTGTAAGGGGGACGTGATGAAAAGGCTTTTGTTCACGATAGGGCTTGCACTGGTGGGGGTCTCAGCCTTTGCCGCGGACGGCGACTTCACCTACCAGCGTTTTCTCGACACCTACGCCCGGCCGGGTACCGTGATCAACGGATATACCGTAACGGCAGTGGACTATGGGGCGATCGCCGCCGTGAAGGACGACCCGGCATCCCTCTATCGAACGGTCCTTGGTGAACTCTCCGTATTCGATCCCTGGACCCTTGAAACCCGGGAAGAAAAAATCGCCTTCTGGATCAACGCGTATAACATCGGTGCGATCAAGATAATCGTGGACCATTACCCGGTCGACAGCATCCGGAGCATGAGAATCAATTTCCTGAAAAACCCCTGGAAGAAGAAAATTCTGACCGTGGGCGGCAGGCGGTACAGCCTTGGGGAGATCGAACACGGCATCCTTCTTGGTAAACTCGGGGAGCCGCTGGCCCATTTCGGCGTGGTATGCGCATCTCTGAGCTGTCCGACCCTCCTTCCCCGGGCCTACCGCCCCGAGACCGTGACGGAGCAGTTGGGAGAAGCGGCCCGCGCTTTTCTCACGGATCCGAAGAAAGGCCTTTTTATCAACCGGGAAAAAGGCGTGGTACGGTTTTCCCGGATCTTCAAGTTCGACAAAAAGACGTTTCCAAGGGGGGGGCCGTCGGCGATCTCCCTGATACGTCCTTTTATCGGTCCGGAGGATGCCGCCTACCTCGAGACCGGCGACTACACGGTGAAGTATCTCGACTACGACTGGAGCTTAAACGCGCTTGTTAAACCTGAACAGTGATTGCCGCAGGATTGCCGCCCGCCGAACGGCGGGTCTATCCGTCCCGTTCCCTTCCGCCGGTCGTGGTGATAAACTAGTGCCATGTCTTCGCTCATGGCCTGTCCGGACTGTGACCTGCTGAACCGCGTGCCGCGAATCGGGAAAAACATGAAGGCCTGTTGCGCGCGATGCGGCGCGGTACTGTTTCGTGCCAGGCCGGCCAGTGTTGAACAGGGTCTCGCCCTGGTACTTGCGGGGCTCATACTCTTTTCCGCAGCCAACGCC
Organism: uncultured Nitrospirota bacterium; assembly: GCA_964474325.1. Classification (GTDB taxonomy): domain Bacteria; phylum Nitrospirota; class Thermodesulfovibrionia; order SZUA-242; family CAYYSS01; genus CAYYSS01. The sequence goes on along the minus strand of CAYYSS010000084.1, from coordinate 7,141 downwards.
TTTCCGTTTCTCGGGATGCGTCAGGGGAGCGCCCTTCAGCAGACGGAGTTCATTACGGGTATCCAGGGTTTGTTCAATCAGGGCATGGGGGGGCTTGCCACCCTGGTTCTTCTCACGTCGGTGCTCTTTCCCCTGCTCGAGCTGATGGGGCTGTTCTATGTCCTCCTGCCCCTTTATTTCGGCCCTCCCGCACCGTACTCAGGGCTGGTGTTCCGCATCGTCCGGGCCGTCCAACCCTGGAGCATGCTCGAGGTTTTTCTCCTCGGTGTGATCGTGTCTCTGGTAAAACTCAGCGATACGGCCACGATACTTCCCGGTATTTCCGTCTGGGCCTTCGGGGCCCTCGTGTTCGTTTTCGCGGGTCTCCGGGTCGTCATCGAGCCTCAGGAGGTGTGGCGGCGCCTGGGGTTCGCAGGCGGGGCGGATTCATGAACGGGACGGCCGTGACGGCGCGCGCCGCGGGGTTGGTAGGGTGTCACACCTGCAACCTCCTCTGCCGGCCGTCTCCGGGAACGACGGGGGCGTGTCCCCGGTGCGGGACTCTCCTGCATCCCCGTAAACCGGCGAGTCTTTCCCGGACCGTGGCCCTCGTACTTGCCGGCGCGATTCTTTATATCCCGGCGAATCTCCTGCCGATAATGGTAACCGGATCTCTGGGCAGTGAACGGGCCGATACCATCATTAGCGGTGTAATCCATTTCGTACGTACCGGTTTCTGGCCCATAGCCCTTATCATCTTCACGGCGAGCGTGTTCGTTCCCCTTATCAAGCTCCTTATCCTCACCTATCTCCTTGTCACCGTGCGGAACCGGGACCGGCGCCGGCCCCGGGATCGGACCCGCTTATATCGCCTTACGCAATTCATCGGCCGCTGGTCCATGGTGGACGTGTTCGCGGTAACGATTCTCGTGGCCTTGGTACGGCTGGGATTTTTCGCCACCGTGGATGCCGGGCCGGGGGCCAATTATTTCGCCGGGGTGGTGGTTGTTACCATGTTCGCCGCGGAGACATTCGATCCGCGACTTATCTGGGACACCTTCCCGGCGCCGGGCGAAACGGAGGAGATGCCGTGACGGAACGTCCCGATTCCGCCCCGGGACACAACGTGGCTGAGGCCCGCGTCGCACCGAGCCGTCGGGTCTCCATCATCTGGATCGTCCCGCTGGTCGCCCTGATTGTCGGCGGTTGGCTCGGTTGGAAAGCCTGGCTGGAAAAGGGTCTGACCATAACCATCAGTTTTTCGTCGGCGGAAGGAATCGAGGCGGGGAAAACCGCAATTAAATACAAAGACGTGGAAGTCGGGCAGGTAAAGGATATCCGTCTGTCACCGGATCTCGACCGGGTTATCGTCACGGCCAGCGTTGACCGGGACGCACAGCCCTATCTCACGAATCGAACCCGTTTCTGGGTTGTGCGGGCCCGGGTCGCGGCGGGCGAGGTGTCGGGGCTTACAACCCTGTTCTCCGGCGCCTATATCGGCATGGACCCGGTCACCGACGGAGAGCCGCCCTATGCCTTCGTCGGCCTTGACAAGCCGCCCGCCGTTACCACCGACAGTCCGGGAAAAACATTTCACCTTGTTGCCGACAATCTCGGCTCCCTGGACATCGGCTCGCCGGTTCACTATCGGCAGATCAGGGTCGGCCAGGTCATCGACTATGCCCTGGCGAAAGACGGTTCCGAAGTCGACGTGGTCGTCTTCATCTACGCCCCCTACGACGAACAGGTCCGCACGAACAGCCGTTTCTGGAACACAAGCGGAGTAAGCGTCGCAGTGGATACCGAGGGGATAAAGATCGACACCGAGTCTCTGGTCTCGATTCTCCTCGGCGGGATCGCTTTCGACAGCCCCGTGTCCCTCGAGACCGCCTTCCCGGCGGAGGAAGGCGCCCGGTTCCGGCTCTATGGAAAAAGAGCCGATATCCGTGAGCGGGAGTATTCCGTCAAACGGCATTTCGTCATGCATTTCGACCAATCCGTCAGGGGCCTCGAGAAAGGCGCACCCGTGGAATTTCGCGGCATCCGCATAGGCGAAGTCGTCGACGTGAAACTCGTGATCGACGTACAGCGATTTGACGTACGCGTACCGGTGCTGGTCATGATCGAGCCGGAACGTATTGAAATCGCGGGCGGGGACATCACCGCTCCGGCGGGCAGAGAACCCGATACCGATGCGGAGACCGAACTGGTGCGACAGCTCGTGGAACGGGGTCTGAGGGCACGGCTTAAGACGGGCAACCTTCTTACCGGTCAGCTGTACGTGGACCTGGATTTCTACCGAAACGCCCCGAAAGCGTTCCTCACCCAGGGCGAGCGCTATCCCGTGTTTCCCACCGTGCCCACGCCCCTCGAACAACTCACGGAGAGCGTAACGGCAATTCTGAAGAAACTCGAGAGCATCCCCTATGAGGAGATTTCCTCCGATATCCGTACGGCCCTCGCCGCGCTTAACCGGACCCTGCAGAAAACGGAGGCCCTGGCGACAAATGTCAACGACGTACTCGTACCCGACATTCAAAAAAGCCTCCTCGGTGTGGAGGCAAGCCTTGAGGAATTCGGCAGAAACCTGGGGAGCGGCTCCGCACTCAGCCAGAGTACCCGCCAGGCCATCGACGAACTTACCGGAACGATACGGTCCCTGCGGGGCCTCACGGATTATCTCGAACGCAATCCGGACGCGCTGATCTTCGGACGGGAAGGAAACCAGCCATGAAGAAATATCTTATCTCAGCGGTCGTCGTGCTGACAGCCGCGTGCTTCGGCGGGCGGGCACAGGTCTCGTACTACAGCCTTACCCCGGTGGAAATGGGCATTACCGCCGCTGCGATGCCTGACAGCGCCGTCGTGGCCGTTGGACCTGTGGTGGTTGCCGAGATACTCAAGCGCCGCGAAATCGTAGTCCGGGCCGGGAGCAATCGCTACAGATCGGCGGGGAACCACCTGTGGGGCGGGGTACTCGAACGGGACGTCACGTCGGTCCTGGTGGACAATATCGCCCAGGTCCTCGGCACCGCCCGCGTGTATCCCTTCCCCGGGGACCCGGCCGTGCGCCCGGACTACCGGGTCGCCGTCGATGTAGTTCAACTCGACGGCGCCCCCGGAGAAGAGACCGTCCTCCGGGCCCGCTGGAGTATCGTGGGTCCGGACGGAACAATTCGGCACAGCGCGGCATCCGAGTTCACCGAGAAACCCGCCGACGATACGATCGGGGCCCTGGTTGCTACGGAAAGCGCACTGCTCGGCCGCCTGAGCCGGGTTATCGCCGAAGCGCTGAAAACGGATACTTCAGGCACAACGGGCAACTGACAAGACAAACGGGAGCGGAAACGGGTGCGGCGGCGAAGGGCACCCGCGACACTTCCCTGACCCCATGGACGAGCACTCGGCAACCCTGTTAATCGCCACACTCCTGGTGGCGGGTTTCGTCGGCGGCAGGCTGGCCCGTCTCGTCCACCTTCCCTCGGTGACCGGTTATATCGTTGCCGGGCTCGTACTCGGGCCGGTGGGTTTCGGCGTCATTACGGAAGAGATCGCGAACCGGGGCCTCGGTCACTTTACCGAAATCGCCCTCATGCTGATCGCCTTCGGGATCGGTGAACACCTGGAGATCCGGCCCATGCGCCGCAGGATCCGAATGCTGGCATGGACGGCGGCCGGTGAGATCGTCACGACCGTAAGCGCGGTTACCGCCGGGATCTTTTTCGTTCTCTACTGTACCGGATCCCCGACGGCGGACACCCCGGGCGGGTATCTCCGACTCGCCGCGCTCCTCGGCGTGATCTCGATCGCAACCGCCCCGGCGTCGATTCTCCACGTCTCCCGGGAACTGCGGGCCAGGGGCCCGTTTACGTCGTCGATTCTCCAGATCGTCGCTATCGACAACGGCGTGGCGATCGCCGGATTCGGTATCGCCATGGCGGTCCTGAAAAACATCCACAGCGGGGGCGACGGGCTGGTTTCGGCGCTGGGCGGGGCGTTGACCGACGTGGGCCTTTCAGTCCTTATCGGGGTTTCCGTGGGACTCCTTATCGATCTGGCGATTCATCGCCTCGAAACGGAAAACGAGCGGCTTACCGGCGGACTCGCGTTGTTGCTGCTCCTGAGCGAGGGGTCCCGTTTTCTCGGGCTTTCGCCGCTCCTTGCCGGCATTGCGGCGGGGTTTACCATCGTCAACCGGGACCGGCGGGACGTCCGGTTTTTCCGGTCCCTGAACGCCTTCGAACCACCTATCTATGTACTATTTTTCGCCCTGGCCGGAGCGCACCTGAACCTCGAAGCATTGATAATCGCCGGCTGGGTCGGCGGCGCGTATTTTTGCCTTCGGGTTCTCGGGAAAACGGTCGGCTCGGTTGTCGGAGGAACCCTCGGAGCGGGGCGTTCCGGGCCCTCTGTTCCGTTGTACTATCTCGGCTTCGGTCTCGTACCCCAGGCGGGTGTGGCCCTCGGTCTCGTCTTTCTGATTTCCGCGGAAACTACCTTTGCCGCAGACGCCCGTTTCATTACGCCGGTGGTACTCGCCGGGGTGTTCCTGGCGGAACTGACAGGCCCCGCAATTGTTCGTCTGGTGATCACCCGGGCGGGTGAACGCGGCGAACCCACGGCCGAACCCGTGAAACGCCGGCCCCGCGGCACGTCTGTCTGCGAACTCAACGGCGATAACGTGTGTCGGCTCGTCCCCTGGACCTGGGGCAGGCTCGATCCCCCGGACGCTCCGGTGGGGACCGTGCTGCTCGGGGCGTTTCACGAAGAGATCAGCGGAGGCCTTGCCCGGTTCGCCACGATCCTGGCACATCATTACGGCACCCTGCCGCTGGCGCTTTTTCTTCCGAAGGAAGCCTACAACGGTAACGACCCCGCCCTCGACGCCGCACGGCGGGAGGTTCGGGGTCTGGGCTATCCCCTGGATTCCCTGCAACTGGACAGCGACGCGTCGGTCGTGCCCGGAATCGCGACCGCGGCCGATACGCGTAAGGCACGAGCCCTCGTACTCGGCTATCCTCTGGAAGGCACCGACCCAACCTTTCGCCACGTGGTGGAGGAGGCACTCGATAACGTCACGTGTACCGTGGTGCTGATCCGTTTCGCCGGCGTCCTGCATACGGAACGAATACTGGTCCCGATAACGGAAATCGGCGAGGTCCACGGCCTGCGTGAAGTGCTTTTAGCCCTCGCCGGCGTGGGCTGGCACGAGATAACGCTCCTGAGGGTTCTCCCTGCGGAAAGCGGAGCGGGCGCCCTCACGGAGGCTCGGACACAGATTGAACAATGGTCCGCACGCCAGGTCCTTGGAGAGCGTATCAATGTGGAGGTGGTCGCCACTGACGCCCGGGTCGAGGCTGTACTGGAACACGCCGTCGTGCACGACCTGATCATGCTCGCCGCCACACGCGAGAGGAACCCCCTGTCCCGCCTGCTGTTCGGCTCCCTCGTGGACGATATCACGGCACGAAGCGATAAATCCGTCCTGGTCGTCTACCGCCCGGGCGATGTGGAGCAGGCACCCCTGCCGTAGAGGAGAGTCCGGAGTCGCGACTATCTTTACAGCACACACCGCTTGAACGCAGTCAATACCCGAGGATTACCCTTTAATTTCATTTTGCCGCGGAGCATTGCGGTAATCGGCGAGACCATTTCGTTGAGAATGCCCAGCCAGGTCTCGGAATCGGCCCGTACCCGCAAATCGGCTTTTTCCGCAGGCCCCTCCGACACGCTCAACGCACCGTCGGCGATGGTTATCAACGCCGCCCTCTGCTCCTTCCCGCTAAACGTAAAGTGGATCGTCAGATCCACGCCGGTACCGCGTAAATCCGCGAGCCGGTTTATTCGAATTTCGACTACGGACTCCGGGGCTTGGATTCTGGACCCGGGACGTTTTTCTACCGTTTCACCAACTCCGTCCGCCGGTTCCGCGCCCGGCCATCTTCGGTATCGTTGGTCGAGGCCGGAGCCAGGGGGCCTACCCCGTGGGCCTCGAGTCGGGATCCGGCGATACCGTACCTCCCCACGAGTTCGTCCACCACGGCCTTTGCCCGGCGTTCGGAAAGACCCATGTTGTAGCCGTAATCCCCGGTCATATCCGTATGGCCCACTACGAAAAGCCTGAGGCTTTCGTCGTTTTTCAGAAGCTTCGCGATCTCCTCCAACGCGGGCCTTGACTTCGGCTTGAGCGTTGCCTTTCCCGTGTCGAAATAGATCCCGTAGACGGCCGCCTTGCCCGTGCGGGCGATATCCCGGGCCAGGGCATCGGCGTCGGCAACGATATCCTGCCGCATGGCCGTCTCTTCAATGATATGGAGGGTGTATTTTCTTCCACGGTTTACGGGGCGGACGTATACCCATATCACCCGGTCCCCCTGCGTGAGTTTCAGAAAACGCTCGTTCCGTTTCCTGTAGACAACCTCGCCGCCTGCACCGAGTACGGCCTGCTCGTAATTTCGGGCGATCTGCGCCTCCGAGGGTTGCTTTGCCCCTTTTTTCAGGAAATAGCCGATCTCGACGTGCCGTCCTTCGACCGTCGTGCGTTTTCCCGACGAATCCCTGAACCGGCTGTAGGAATCAAATTCCAAATCCCGGTAATCCATAATGTAGAACCCGGGCATACGGTTAAAGAGCGGGTGGTCTTTGCTGTTCTTCACGTCCGTCTGGCGGGCGCCGTAGGCCGTACCCGCAAGCATGAGTACGATGAGAATTGAAAAAAAACGGGCGAAACTTTTCATAAAAGGGCCTCCTTGATAACCTTTCGCCGGAACGACGATTTTTCGATCCCCATCGATAATACCACGACGGGCCGTCTTCCCCGGCACAGCCGCACCTCGACCCGTGCCGCCGCTGAACCGGCGCCCGGGATGGTATGCTACAGATGATCGGCCGGGCGGCCGGTTTTCAATTTTCCGGAGGTGGATGATGGACGCAGAACGACTGTTGGGAAGTATGCTCGGGGATTTTCTCGGGGGCGGCGGGCTCTCCCGTTCGTCGTCCCGGCGGGGGCGCGCCGCGGGAAATGCGGCCTTCCGTACCGTACGACGGCAACTGGGAACCGGCGCGGGCCTCATGACCGCGATCGGTCTCGCCGTGGGAGCCGCCGAGGTCTTGAACAGCAGGCAGGCTTCCGCCGTACCGCCGGTACCGCCGGCGGGCCCCG
>CAYYSS010000083.1:0-9517 GCA_964474325.1 uncultured Nitrospirota bacterium | reverse complement strand
TCCCGCCCTACAGGGGGCGGGTTGCCGTATCGCCCCGGGGGATTATCGCGAACACCTTTCCCTGAAACTTCCGCCCGCCGCTTTCCACATCTACGGTTCTTCCCTCGCTCAGGTTGCGGAGTACTCTTTCGGGAACGTCCACCACTACATCCACCGTCCGATCATCGGCCACAACACCGATAACTCCCCCGACGGGGACCCACTCACCTACTTCCGCGGTCTTTGCCACGACCACTCCATCAAACGGCGCCCTGATCGTCTTTTTCTCCCGCTCCCGCTTGAGGCGCTTGAGGGTCGCCGAAAGGGCCATGGCCCGTTTCCGCAGGCCCTGCTCCCCGTACCGGTGTTCGTCATAGAGCATTTCGGGAACAGTCTTTTCTTCATAAAGGGCGCCCATTCTCCGGAGATCCTTCTCCGCCCGCTCATGCTCGCTCAGGACCTGTTCGTAGCCGGCCTCGGTGCTTTCGATTGTGAGATCGAGAAGATCCGTCCCGAGTACCACCAGGGGTGCCCCCCGGCGGACCCGTGCACCTTCCTCGAACGGGGCATCTTCCACAATACCGGCGACCTCGGCCGAAACATCCGATACCCGCGCAAACGTAACGCTCCCCACAAATTCCTGATAGGGTTCAATCGTACCTTCCTCGACCGTGGCAACGGCAACAAGCACCGACGGCGGCCCGGCCTTCTTACCATCCTGCGCCCCAGGGGCCGGCGCACTTAGAAAGAAAAAACAACCCGCAAGGAGTACGCAGAGCACCCGGGGGGCGGTTATCCGGAAAGATGAAACAGCGGTCGGGCCTGTCTTCAATACTCCGCCCCGCGAAGCGAAAAATCCGTAATATGTTCAATAATTTCCGCAATAAACTCCGCGTCGTAGACCCTGCCCGAGGTCCGCTCGATGACGACCCGTGCCTTGAGGAAATGGAGGATCTGGCCCGTAATGCTGGTTACGCACAAGGAGGCCTTTTCCGACGAAAGTTCGGGCCGCATCTTCAGGACCGCGTCTTTGAGGATCGTATGGATCGGATAGATCAGCTCCTCGAACAGAAGTTCCGTAACGTCCTCGCTCCGTCCCATTTCGTCGAGCATCATGTGGAGAAGTCTCTGCTCCTCCGGCGACGCCAGGATGCTTTCCATGAACTCGGCCACGTACACCCGGACGATCCCCCTGAGATCGGTAAAGCCGTTTTCCGCGATAACCCCGTCGAGGGCCTCCAGTTTCCTATGGGTGATCTCCCCGAGTTTCCGCCTCAGAACTTCGATATAGAGATTTCTCTTGCCGCCGAAATAATAGTTAACCGCCGCAACATTGGCCCCGGCCCGCTCGGTAAGTTCCCGCACGCTCACCCGATCGTACCCCCGGGCAAGAAACATGCTTTCGGCCGCGGAAAAAAGCCGGTCCCCGGTCTTTGATTCACGAACAACAGTCTCAGGGTTCATGGCCACTAGTTTTAAACATCGTTTAAAGCAGAGTCAAGTTCGCCGCGGCCGTGGGGTTTGCGCTCGGGGATATCTCAGCGAAGCTGTACGACGCGGCCAAGATATCCCCGCCGCATCAAGCACTACAGGTCGGGCAGGTTCGTACCTCTTCATCCATCCATTCCTGGAGTTTCTCTGTCTGTTTTTCCGCAAGCGGGACCTCACGCGCCCTGCGTTCGCCGATCTGTTCCGCCCACCATTTATCGGTTTTTGTGCGCACGATACCAATCGACTCGGCAAACCGCTGGATCTCCAGTTCAGAACGGTTCAACGCCTCCCCGATATCACGCGCGGCCTCGTCGTCTCTTCCAAGGGCCTCGAAAACAATGCCGCGCATGAAGAGGGCAGTTCCGTTTTTCGGGTCAAGTTCCAGCGCCTTCGACAGATCTTCAAGAGCGGTCTCGTTATCCCCTTTCAGGTGTCGTGCGGTGCCCCGGTAATGGAAAAAACGGGACTCGTCGGGAAGCGTTGACAGCACACCGCTGAAATCGTCCACAGCTTCCCCGTACTTTCCAAGTCGGAGGTTGGCTACACCTCTTCCCGAAAGCGCGACCGTCCGGTCCCCGCCCCCCTCAAGAGCCAGGGTAAAAGCATCCGCCGCGCCGTTGAAATCACCTTCTATCAACCTCAATTTTCCAAAATGGACGAGTTCGTCCGTTGTCATCTCTGCTAGAGTCTTCATCAAACTACCTCCGCGGGACACGGGGTGTCCCGAGTCAAGCGCCCCTCGCCCCGGGGATCCCGGGGCAACCGGTCGCCTGCTCATGTTCTGCATCTCAAGAGTAACACAACAGAACGGGCATTGCAACTGAGTCTCAATTACAAAGAGGTCGGGGAGGTGAAGAATTTAAAGTCAGGGGGCGTTAATACTTATAATGCTTTACTTTATATTACAACATACTTCTCATTGTTTTTATAGGTTTTTTACGTTCCATTAAAGTGTTTATCTTCTACTTTAATTCAATGACGACATAGTCAAACGTAAGGGTTTCGTCGATAATGCCATTTTCATCGCGGTCGACGGCGAAGAAGATCCAGTACTCTCCCGGCGTGGTCGGAAAACCAGGTATACCGGCGAGCTCGATGCCCGAGAAATCGAACAACGGACTCTGAAACGTTGGCGGCAGGGAATCGGGCCAATCGGTCCAGGAAAACGGCGCCAGGGAAAGGTACGTATACCCTTGAGGGCCGACCGCCACGATCCACCAGTCCCCCCCTGCGCCGCTGAAAGATCCCGAATAGAGTCCGAGTTCCAGGCGAATATCCGACCCCGCCGGAATGTCCACCGGACCGTCGGAACCGTTTATCCGGATATTCGGGGCGGGGGCCGTTTCCCCGGTATCCGACGTGAGGCTGAGATCAACCGAGGCGACACCTCCCTCGGGTACCGTAACGCCGGACCGGCTTGCCGTCTTGTACCCGGGCGCCGTGGCGGAAACCGTATACGTCCCCGGGAGCATGACGCTCACGTATGCCCCCTCGGCGGTGCAGTCGAGTTCCACGTCCTGTACCGTCACAGTTGCCCCGGGAAGCGGTTTTCCCGTGGCGGCGTCTTTTACCGTCCCCTGGAGCCAGGAAGCAAGACCGAACCCCCCGGGATCTGCGATCTTGCCGTTGGCCAGGCCGTCGTTGTCGCCATATCCCCAGTCTTTGAGTTTAAGCCGTACCGACTGACGGTCCGCACTGAAGGCGGCGAGCCGGGAAAAATCGATCCAGCCCCGGGTGGCGTCGTAAACGAGCCATTTCGCCCCAGGGGGCGCCGGTTCCGAGAAGTGGACGATAACCTCGGCCTCGTCCAGGGGATTTTTCATCTCCAGCTCCATGCCGAACAGCCCAAGCGGCATGCTGTACGGCCGGGCAATACCCGACAGGGAGGCCGGATCGATCGACTCGGCAAAATTGACGGCCGTTACCCGGTCCGCGTTTTCCACGTTTACACCCATGTATCCGGCTTTTACCGCCGACCGCACGGTGGTCATAAACGGCTGGTTTCTGTCAGGGGTGCCGTCACGGTCGAGATCCACGAGGAGACTTATCTCCTGATCGTCGGGGACGCCGTCTTCATTCAGATCCCGAAGTACGATCCGGGTTCGAAACGCGGCGGTCTCCGACCAGGCCGAGGCCCTATCGTTATCGTCGTAAAACCGGGCGCGCCAGAAATACTCCGTATCACCCTTGAGTACATAGTGGGGAATCCTCAGCCGGAACAGGACATCGCGGCCCACCTGGCTGAAGACCGTAGTTGAGAACGCAGAATCGGTACTTACCTGCCACTCCGTACCTCCGTGGCTTGAATCCGGGTCCGGATCCAAGAAAGGTCCTACGACCAGTATGGGATCCAGGGTCGTGCGTTCACCATCTTTCGGCCGGATGGGCGTCGGGGCGGACGGGGGGCTGTTCATGACCGTGGTCCGTCGCGTAAACTCCAGAAAATCCGACCCCCAGCATTCACTCGCTCCGTCGGTGACGTACCAGTCGACAAACCCCAATCCCCGGTCCACACCGGTGAGCGAAAGCTTGATCGAATCTATGCCGAAGACGTCGCCGTCGGTATACGAAGCCATACCCACGTAAATATGCCCGCTCAAGACCCCGATCTGGGTCCCGTTATATCCGGCGATGCGAAATCGGTTCCCATCCTGGCTTATGGCCGCGTTTCCGTTCAGAACGGCACCCCCGTCCCCGCAGGTACTCCACTGGGTCTGACCCGTAACCCCCCAGAGCCCGCTTGCGTCGTATTCCGCATCGGCAGGCATTTTGAAGAGAATCATATCGTTGCCGCCGCTACAGGAAAAGAAACCGTCGGTCCAGGTCCACACGGCCGAGCCCACCGCCCGGGTAGCGGACGACAACGCGAAATCAATGGTTGACACCGTTGTCCCCCCGTCCTCAGGGTACGAGATCCGGGACGAGTAGTCGGACCCGCTGACTCGTCCGGTATGGATCCCCGCGTCGCTGGTGTAGGTGAAGGTGTCGCCGTTCTGGATGAGCGCAACTTCCTCGGTCCTCATCTGCTCCAGGCAGTCGAGCGACGTAGCCCAATGACCGGAGGTCGTATACTTCCAGATGCCCGTGGCATCATAGGATGCACCGAACCCCTCGCCCGCGAGGGAAAGAAGAAGGATCGCCACAGCGAGAACCATGCGCCCCGATCCCGAAGGCCGGGCGGGCATACCCCGTGGGTCACAGCGAACGTAAGGCGCGAGGTTCAATAGTATTTTCCGGACAGCAATCTCTATTCGTTGAATAACCCGAGTCGTTCCATCTCCCGGAGGGCCCATTCGTCTTCCCGGAGTTCGTCGTCGCCCACATTCGGCACGGTTCGGGAATACTCTTTGAGAAAACAGTATCCGAGTTTTTTCTTTACGCTGTCAAGCCTTTCCGTTACATCCGACATGGTGTCCTTGAGCGCCCACCGCACTCCCAGGGCCTTGACAACCCCCCCCAGCTGTTCTTCGCCGACCTCGGACTGGACGTAAAGGCGAAGGGTCTTTTCGTCGACCACCGAAACGGCCATGGGCTGGCCGGGCTCCTGAAGTTCCACGCCGAGTTCATCGGCGCTATCCTTGAGGTTCTCAACGTAACGTATGTCGCTCACGAAGTATTCCCGTGCGATACCCGTGAGTGCGTCTTCGTATTCCGCGGTCTTTATCGTTTTCATATCCGCTACCTCCTCGCCGTACGGAACGAGGCATCCCCGTCCTCTTGCCCCCCAAGGTATCAGCTCCCCGGAACCTTGTCAATGAAGGGGGAAGGATAGTGGCCAGTGAAAGGCGGGGGAAGGGAGAAGGGAGAAGATGTAGGGTGGATTAAGCGGAGCGAATCCACCGGATACCCAGCAACTAGCAACTGGCAACTGGCCACTACCCACCAGCAACTGGCCCCTGGCGGGTCCACGATCAGGTCGGCTGCTGTGTCCCCTCTCCCAGGATCCGATGCACGGTCTTTATGAGTTCAAAGGGTTTCAGGGATTTTTGGATCAGCCGCACACCGGGATCGAGTACGCCGCGAGGCGAAAGGATGTCGTCGGTATAGCCGGACATGAAGAGGACTTTCGTTTCGGGCCGTCGCGCCACAATCCGCTCGCCAATCTCCTTTCCGTCCATGCCCGGCAGAATAACGTCGCTCAGGAGAAGGTCGATCGTTCCAGCGTAGGATTCGGCCTGGGCCAGGGCGACCTCGCCGTTTTCGGCCATGAGGAGGGTGTAGCCCTGGGGCTCCAGGGTATCTTTCACGAGGTTACGGATAAACGGGTCGTCCTCGACGAGGAGAATCGTTTCCTGTCCCCGGGGGAGATCCCCCACCCCGGATTCGACCGAGTCATCGGCCTGTTTCCCGGCGGGCGGCAGGTAGACCGAAAACTCCGTCCCCCGGCCGGGTTCGCTCTCCACGTCGATAACACCCTTGTGCTGGGCCACGATCCCGTAGACCGTGGCGAGTCCGAGCCCGGTGCCCTTACCGGCCTCTTTCGTCGTAAAAAACGGCTCGAAGATGTGTTCCCGCACCTCGGGCTGCATCCCGTGGCCGCTGTCTGAAAACCGCACGCGCACAAACGGACCTTCCACGTCTCCCAGCTCGTCGCGAAACTTTTCCGGCACGTCCACGAGCCTTGTTTGGATGCCCAATGTACCGCCGCCCGGCATCGCATCCCGTGCGTTGACCACCAGGTTCATGACGACCTGCTCTATCTGGGATTCGTCGGCCTCCACCGTCGGGATTTTTCCCGCCAGATCGAATTCAACGCGAATATTCTCGCCGATCATCCTGCCGAGGATCTTACCCATCCGCTCGATCAGTCCGTTAATGTTCACGGGTTTCATCTCCAGCACCTGTTTTCTGCTGAACGCCAGGAGCTGACGGGTGAGTTCCGCGGCCCGCAGGCCCGCGTCGCGGACTGTCCGGAGTTTGTCCCGGTGGGGACTGTCGTCGGGTAACTTGAGGAGTACCAGTTCGGTGTAGCCCGTTATGGCCGAGAGCATGTTATTGAAGTCGTGGGCGATGCCGCCCGCGAGTCTGCCCACCGATTCCATCTTCTGCGACTGAACCAGTTGCTCCTGGAGAGACTTCTGGGCCTCTTCCGCCTCTTTACGGGCCGTGATATCCCGCACCACGTGGACGAGCCCTGTGAATTCTCCGCTCTTGTTCCGACGAGGAAGCGCCTTGATCTCAAGATGCCGCTCAAGATGGGGCTCGTAGATCTCCGTGGTGCTCGGCTCACCCGTCCGTAGCGTACGGCAGCTCGGACACCCCTCCGGCGGGCAGTCCGAACCGTGATAGAGTTCGTAGCATTTCTTCGTCAGCACGTCGTCCATATGCACACCGAGAAGCCTGACCGCGGCGAGATTGTATCGCACGATATTGAACTGATCGTCGTGGATCGTGATGGCGTCGCTGATCACGTCGAACGTCTCTTCCCACTCTTCTTTCGCCCGAATGAGCAGGGCCTCGAGTTCCTTCTCACCGGTTATCTCGGTGATAACGGAGACGAGCCCCACAAGGTCCCCCTCCGCGTTTCTTCGATAGGTCCAGTCCACCTTCACGTCGATTGTTTCGCCGCTGTGGTTGCGGATTTTCGCCAGGTAGACCGTGGGTTCGGGCTGGTTTCGGACAAGTTCGGCGAGATACGCCTGCAATTCCGTCCGTTTCTTCTCTTCGGCCAGCATATCCCAGATCTTCCGCCCGACGGGAGCATCCCCCCGGAAACCCAACATCTTCCGATAGGCCCGGTTGACGTACGTTATGGTCCCGCTGAGATCGCTTTCCTGGACCCCGTGGGGCATCGCGTCCATCAGGTCCCGATAACAGCAGTCTTCCCGCAGAGCCCTGCGTTCCGCTTCCTTCCGGGCGGTGACATCCCGGCCCACCGTCAGGACCTCGACCAGCACACCCCGGTCGTCGAAAATACCCCGGTCCGTCCACTCGGTCCAGCAAACCGTTCCGTCCTTGCGTTCCATCCTTTGTTCGTCGGTGGCCGCCGGTTGTTCCGGACTCAATCCGGCCACTTTGTCGCGTATCCGTTCCCGGTCGACGGAGGACAGAAGCGGGAAGAAACTCGTGCCGACGGCCTCGGCGGCGGAAATACCGTAGTAGCGGCAGTAGGGTTCGTTGACGAAGGTCCGCGTTCCGTCCGGCCGCCAGCGGACGATCATCTCCGTCTGGTACTCTACGATTTCCCGGAACCGTTCTTCATTCCTCCGAAGTATCTTCTCGGCCTGAACCCGATCGGTAACGTCCCGGAAAAAACCCGCGGCGCAGGGCCGGTCCCCGAGCAGGACCTTCGTCGTATGGATATCGGCGTAGAACACGGACCCGTCTTTCCTGAGACACGGCAGTGCCTGGGCAAGTTCCTTTTTGCCGGCCATCTGCAGGGCGAATTCCCGCCGGACCCAGGGCAGCGCGTCGACGGGGTGAATGTCGTCGACCCCCAGCCGGAGAAGTTCATCTTCCGCGTAGCCGAACAGACGACAGACCGCCGGATTGGCAAATAGGAAAAGCCTCGTTTCCTGATCGGCGATCAGTATCCCCTCCCCGGTTCTGTCGAAAACCAGCCGATGGATCGTGGCGGCGAAATCCTCCCGTATCCGGTCCCGCACGGCGTTGATTCCGTCACAATGTTCTTGTCCCGCCTCCGCCATATCCTTTCCCGGTTTCACTTCTTTCAACAACGACCGCTACGGCAACCCCGGCACATCAGGGCGCCATTTCCGCCGGAGTAAACGTCGGCAACCTTGATTATACAAGCCTGTCGAGACGAAAAAGCCCGGCGTTCCGCGTCTCGCGGAGCGCCTGTTTGAATTCATCCCGCGTAATACGCCGATTCAGTAAGGGATACTCTCCCGCCCGGAAACAGGGATGGTACTGGTCCATTATGTTGACGTACGTCTCTGTTGATATATTCTCGGCAACGAAGGCCATGACTTGAGCCGTGCCGGCATAGCCCTCCGGTAGAACCAGGTGGCGGATGATGAGTCCCCGGCGGGCGGTACCCCTGTCGTCGATCCGGAGGTCCCCCACCTGCCGGTGCATCTCCAGCACCGCGGTCCGGGAGCGCTCTACGTAGTCGCCGGCCTCGGAGAGGAGTTCCGCAGCGTCGTTATCGCCGTATTTCATATCCGGCATATAGATATCGAAAACCCCGTCCAGCAGTCGCAGGGTTTCCACGGACTCGTACCCCCCGCTATTGTACACAAGGGGTACGGTGAGCCCTCCCCGAACCGCGATAACCAGGGCCTCGAGAATCTGGGGCACCTGGTGGGTCGGTGTGACGAAATTGATGTTATGACAACCCGCCCCCTGGAGATCAAGCATCATTTCCCCAAGGCGTCCGGCCTCGACCTCGCTCCCCCGTCCGAACCGACTGATGTCGTAGTTCTGGCAAAATACACACCCCAGATTACACCCGGAAAGAAATATCGTTCCGCTCCCCCCTCGCCCGACGAGGGGGGATTCTTCCCCGAAGTGGGGCGCATAACTCGCCACCGTGGGCCTCGAACCGGCACCGCAGAAACCCGTTTCGCCGGCCAGCCTGTCGACACGACACTCCCGCGGACAGAGCCGACAATCTTTCAGCAGTTCCCGGGCCCGCTCCGCTCGGGCATCGAGTTCGCCCGTCCGCGCGAGGCGCAGATACGAACTTTCCCGTTTCACGTCGTTGTTTCGTCCCCGATCCGTCTTCATGTGCCTTAATAAATCGCGATCCGCCCCGCGTATGACAACAGTCATACCCGGGAATTCCTCCGACAAGCTAGTATACTCCGGCAATGAACGACGATCGCCGACGCATACGCTACACACGGTACGCCGTGCAGGCATTCTTCCTCGTGGTCACGGTCTTTATAGGGTACCGTTTCAACCAGTTCGTCCAGCATTTCCTCGACCCCGCCCTGCCCCTCGTTGAACGTCCGGCCTCGGTGGACGCGTTTCTGCCCATTGGGGGCTTCATGGCCGTGAAGTATTTCCTGTTTACGGGGATCGTCGACCCCATCCACCCCGCCGGTTTCGTTTTTTTCGTGACGATTCTCGGGGTCTCACTATT
>CAYYSS010000082.1:0-9569 GCA_964474325.1 uncultured Nitrospirota bacterium | reverse complement strand
TGGCCGTCCCCTTGGCGTCGGCGGTCAGTACCAGCCGGGGACCGTTGCCGTCGTCGAGGATCGTGGCGGTCACATCCGCGTCGGCGGCGTTGATCGCATCCCGAACTCCCGCCAGCGTCCGGTTCGACGAGGTTATTTCCACGTCCACGGCCGCATTACTCCCCACCGTAATGGTGAGCGTTCCCGTACCGACCTCGGTATCCTCCGAGGCGAAAAACCCGGACTCCGACGCCAGTATCTGGGGTGCGGCAAGGGCCTTTACCTCCACCGCATGGGTCGCGGGCACGGCCAGGGACGACGCCGAAACGGTCATAACATCGGTATCGCTCGATGAGGCGGAATAGGTTTCGAATGAAGACGCGGCCTTGAGGCCGGATAATGACGTACGAAACTGACTGAGGGCCGAGTTCAGGTTGCCGACGGCGGTGAGTTTCACTTGAAAATCCGCTTCCCGCTGCTGAAGCTGAACGAGCCGCCGACTTTCAACCTGCATGAGCTGGGAAACGATGGACTCGATGTCCAGGCTTCCGCCGCTGATACCGCCTACCGTCGCCATGACGACCTCCCCGTGTTTCGTAACTCAGAAAGAGCCGGCCCGCCCGCGGGCGGGCCGGGTGTGATTGTTCTCGTCAAGCGATCTTCGAGAGGACAAAACCCGTCCTCTCTCCAACCGCGGCCATTTCTCTGAGCCTGCGCTGTAAATGCTGGACTTCTTCAGAAGGGATCTGCCGCACGACCTCACCGGATTCAGGATCCGTCACGACGATGATCACTTTCCCGAGTTCCTCGTCTACCGAAAACGAGAGCTGATGGTTGTGGACCAGTTCGAGATCTTTAACCATCTCCTCCATATTCCGGCGCAATTCCTCCTGGTTGACCTCAACGGTTTCGGTCTTGTTCGGGATGGTGACTACCGTTGAGACGCGATCATTTTCCGTCCGCGAGACCGCCGCAGAACGGGCCTCGTCCGCCGAACGCATCTTCGGCGCCGCTGCCGCCTGTTGCAGGATCACTTGGCTTTTGATCGTCTCGATTGCCATTTCACCATCCCTCCTTTCTGCGTTATCCGGTCAGGCGTTCAGCCGGCCGGAATGCGCCTCTGAGGAGGATTATCCCTGGAGAAGTCCCAGAATCTGCTGAGGCAGGGCGTTTGCCTGCGCCAGCATCGCTATGCCGGCCTGCTGGGCGATCGAAGCCTTGGTCAAGGCCGCGGTCTCGGCAGCGAAGTCGGCGTCCTGAATGCGGCTCCGGGCCGCCGTAAGGTTTTCACTTGTCGCGTTCAGGTTCGCCACAGTCGAGGCAAACCGATTCTGATACGCTCCGAGATCACCCCGGAGGGAGTTCACGCCTGCCAGAGCCGAGTCGATGATCGTAAGTGCGTTACTTGCACCGCTGGCGGTGGAGAGGTCAAGTGAGGACACCCCCGCACCCACGGTAGCGGTAGCCGCCGTGTAACCGGCCGTGAGCCCGGCCGCGGTAAGCCCCGTCGCCCCGCCGCCGATGGTAATGCCGTCGGAAGAGCTGGACGACAGCGAATACGTGGATACGGTCACGGCCGCGGTGAGACCCGCCTTGCCCGCGCCGTTGTTCGACTCGGTAATCTGGATGTTCCTGCCGTCGGCCGCAGACAGGGTCAGGGCGCCGGTGGTGGTGTTGAACGTAGCGGTAACGCCCGTCTGGGCGCTCACGGCGTTAATGTTCGCGGCAAACTGCTCGCCCCGGACGACAACGTTGGTCGAAGCTTCGACCCCGTCGATGGACACGCCGTTGATAACGATGTCGCCGTCGGCCGTTGCCCCCGTGTTCGTGGTGCCGCTATCTACCGAGGACCCGCTCACACTGGTGGCATTGACGGTGGCCACGACGCCCGTGGAACCGGAAACGGCGTTGATGGCGTTTACCTTGGCGATGGCACTCCCGGTGGCGTTAACCGAGGACACACCGTCCGCGGTCGTGGCGCCCACCTGAACGCCGTTGATGCTGATATCGCCGGCTGAAAGGGCGGTGGTCGTCACGCTGGAGGCACTGACGCTGGTCGAATAACTTGAACCCGACCCGACGCCCAGGGCAGACGCCCGCATGCTCGTAAACGACGTAATCGTAATCGTCTCACCGGCGTTTGCACCAACCTGGAAGGTCTGCCCGGCAAACGTACCGTCGATCAGGCTCACGCCGTTAAACGAGGTCTGGGTGGCGACCCGGTCGATCTCCGCTATGAGCTGGCTTGCTTCCGAGTTCAGCGCCTCGCGGTCCACGGTGCTGTTCGTGGCGTTCGCCGACTGCACGGCCAGTTCCCGGATTCGCTGGAGGTTGTTGGTGATTTCCTGAAGGGCACCCTCAGCAGTCTGGGCAAGAGAGATGCCGTCGTTTGCGTTCCGGGCGGCCTGGGTAAGACCCCGGATCTGGGTTGTCATGCGGGACGCGATTCCAAGGCCGGCCGCGTCGTCTTTTGCGGAATTAATCCGGAGGCCGGTCGAGAGCCTCTGGATAGCCGTGTTCAGTTTGTCCTGGGTCCCGAGAAGGTTTCTCTGGGCGTTCAGTGAAGCGATGTTGGTGTTGAGTACTAATGCCATTGTTGTTACCTCCCTGTAACAAAATCTTCGCGTCCGTGCGAATAGTTGAGGGATCTACGATCCCGACGTTTACGAGCGTCTCTTATGAGGCCTGTCGTTCGCTCACCTCCCTTCGCGGCCTTCCTTTCGCTCTGTGTTTCCTATCGGCAAAACCGGCGTAAACTTTAGTGATAACCCGGTAACGGCAGGTGGAGAATGCGAGTAGAAAATCGACTCGCGGATTCTCGCGGAAACGGCGCGGATAAGGCTCAACGTAAACGGATTTGAAGAACCAGAAAGACGAGTCAGCCTCGAACGGACACGAATCCGCACGAAAGGTGCGTTGAAAAACAACGACAAAAAGACGATACGCCGTAGATGTTACCTTGCAGTGGCATAAAATACGGGGCAATTCCTCTGCAACAATAGGGATCACACTTGTCCAAAACAGATTTTTCTTCCTTCGTTCCCCCCTTGCACGAGGCCGAGCACCGGAGCGCGCGGCGGCGTAGCCCCTAAGCCCCTCCCCGACACTCAGCCCCCGTAACGCTCCCGTATCAGGGCGATCCTCCGGCGGCCGTCGTGACTCAGAAATCCCAGCCTTTCCGCGGTTTCAAGGGGCCCCCTGGCCTCATCGCCTGTAAAATACGTTGACAAGGCTCGGAGACGTTCCCGCTCTTCAAGTACCGACCCGAGCAGCCAGTCGGCGACCCGTCCTCCGGGCGACATCGCCTCGCTCGCCTCACTGACCGGAACAAACGGTTCGTCCACCGCAAGCGACGGCCCCGACTCCCAGAGTTCGATAACGGCCCCCAGGGCCTCGACCGCTTCACGCCGCCTGCCGAAGGCCGAGAAGATACGGGCGGAACTGAGAAGCCGCGGAAGATTCGTCGCAACCTGCAGGAGCATGGAGAGAATACCGCTTGCGGCGCCGAGATATGCCACCCGCTCCGAAGGGTCTCTCTGCTCCTGCCGGAACCGGGCGTACATATTGAGGGCAACCCGATAGGCCTCCCATTCAGGAATCTCCAAGGGCCCGTCGGACCAGTGTTCGCGCAGACCGTCGGCCCACGGCCCACGAAGCAGGTTCCGCCACTCCCCGGCATCGATTCCGGGGATTTCCAAAGGGGCGTCGGTATTTCCGACGACGATTCCCCGCGCCTCCAACTCCTTCGCCGTCGGGTCCGCCAGGCAGAAAAGGTTCACGGTGAACACGTCGAGGGCTTCGTCATCCGAAACCGGGACCAGACACCCAAGACCCGGCAGAAGTCGATACGGGCGAAAACCAAGCGGCCTGAGGGCCGCGATAACGGCGGTATCCACCCGGGCGTTGTCACGACGGGCGCCGGCAACGATTATAGGGCGGTTTCTTTCGAGAAACCGCCGTGCCTCGCCCACCATCCAGGCATCCCGTGCGTCGATATTGAACCGGACCAGATCAACGGACGGGATACCCGCGCCGTCGGCGATCCTGTCGATGAGAATCTTGCGATCCGCTCGCACCGGGATATGGAGGTTCGACAGACCGTTACGTCGTCTGCCCGCCTCCAGGTAAGCCGCGTCCCGCACGGTTCGGGGGATCGCCCAGACCGCCCCGCCGCCGGAGCCGCCGGCAACCCGCCGGGCCGCCGGGAGTGCATGGACCCCTCCCCCGGACCCCACATCCAGAACCCGCATCCCGGGCTTGAGAAGCCCCATGAGAAAATCGAACTCCGGGGCGAGCCACCCCCTCTGTTCCCTGAGAATGTATGTCTCCATGGCGTCGAGGGACTTCTCGCAGACGATTTCGGTTCCGTCCGGGAGAGCGACCGTGTGTTCTTCATCCACCTCCGGTTCCAGCCGGACTCCTGCATTCGGGGCGCACCGGTTCCACGCCTCGGCGTAGGCGGCCTCTATCTGGCGGGTCATGCGGACGGGATCGCAGAGAATCGACGTCTTGAGGGCATCCGGGAGGTCCCGCCTGAGACTGCGGAGGAAATCGGGTTTCCCGGCCAGGGCCGCAGCCTTCCCTATATAGTCCTCTTCCGTTTCGGCTATACAGAAGTCCAGGTCCGCCCCCGTGTTCTTGAGGATCGAATACGAAAGGCGCTGGTGATAGACGCGCCCCACCAGCGTAATGACCGGGACTCCCATCCAAACCGTATCCAGGGTGGTCGTGCCGCCGGTAAGAGGGAACGTGTCGAGACAGATATCAATGTCGTTGTAATAACGAAGGTGACTTCCCCCCGGGTGTTTCTCCCACACGAAGCGGATACGATGCCCGTCGACCCCGCGGGAAGCGAATGCATCCCGGACGGAGTCGCGTACCTGCAGCCGCCCGTAACCCGGATGGTTCAGGACGATGCAGGCGCCGGGAACACGGCCGAGAACGTCGGACCAGACCGCTGTCGTGCGGGGGTTCAGTTTGTAAGGGTTGGCGAGGGATCCGAACGTTATGTAACCGTTCCGGAAACAGGGGGGATCGGGATCGATATTCTGTTCGGCCAACTCGTCGAAACACAGAAAGGATTCGGGGAGGGTCAGTTGCCGCTCGGTAAAAAACCGGGCGTTGTCCGGGCCGTTCAGGAACGGGTCGGAGATAACGTAATCCACGGCGGGAATGCCGCTCGTAAACGGGTACCCGAGGTAGAGGATCTGCACGGGGGCCGGCCGGTAGCTCAAGACCGCGATTCTGCCGTCTCTCGTATATCCCCCGAGATCCACGAGAATCTGTATGCCGTCGTCGTGTATCCTCTTTGCGCATTCCGCATCACTCATCTCCGTAACGTCGATGAATGCGTCGGCGCTCTCCCGGTATTCCTCGGTCGTGGCATCTTCCCGGCGGACGTTCGAATAACAAAATATTTCGAAACAATCCCGGTCGTGGTTGTTGATCAGGCCGCGAAAGGAAGAACTCACCACATGCTGCCGAAAGTCGGCCGACAGGTAGCCGATCCTGAGTTTCCCCGTCCTCTTGAACGCTTCCGCGTGTTCGATGAACGGGTCCGCCTGACGTCCTTTTTCCACCACCTGTCCCGTAATCCGGTGGACGGCAAGCAGGGTTTCTTCCGAAATGTCCGGGCTCGCCAGAAGGGAAAGGTTCATCGTTTCAAACGAACGCACGGTGGCCTCGCCCCGGAAAATACCGTCGAGAACAGCCGTCTGGACCTCAGGAAGAAGATCCCAGCGGCAGAACGTCTTGGCCGCTGAAAACGCCGGGTAGAGGGCCAGACCGGGGGCCCTAAGGGCCAGGATTCGTTCCATGAGGTCGGCCGTTGCGTCCATGTTTCCCATGGCGTTTTCGGACACGATAAGATTCGCCAGGACTTCCGGGCTCTCGGGCGCGTGTTCCAGCACCTTCCGATAACAGCGGATTCCTTCGCCGATCTCCCCCCGGCGTACATAGACGGCCCCCAGATTATTGAGGGCGTCGATATAGGCCGGGTCCATCTCGATGACCCGGCGGAAAACTTCCTCCGCGCGCTCGATCCTCCCGGTTTTCAGGAAGACGTTGCCCAGATTGTTCAATGCCCTCACGTGCCCGGGGCGTGCCTCGAGAACCTTCGTAAACAGCTCTTCCGCCCGGGGAAAATCTCCGTGGTGCTCGAGCGCGATCACCCCCAGGTTATTCAGCGCCTCAACGTGCCCGGGTACGCGGGCAAGAAGTCCCGTGAGCAGGTCTTCGCTTTCCGCGTACCGGCGCTGAAGAAGAAGTACGGCGGCCTGAAGGAATACCGCGTCGGTATTGCCGGGCTCGTCCGCCAGGAGGCGGCGGCACAGGGCCTCCGCCTCGCCGAGACGCCCCTCTCGGGCGTGGTGTTCCGCCGCGGCGATGGTATTGGACGTCATAGCCAATCCGTCGGGTGGTGGAGCTGTGGATCCTTATGGGGCAGGAGCTTGGGGCTCACATCGGTACAGATACGGAAACGGGGATCGTCGATGATCTCGGGCTGTTTGACGGCCAGCATATTGAACCCGTGGGGAGGGCCGTCGAGATACGTCCGTTCCGGTGGTACGAGTTCGACGGGGATATCGCCTACGTCGATATTGGCGTTAAAGTCCCGGACGGCCCACACGGTATACCCGAACGACCTCATGAAACGAACGATATCCGTGTGTTCCAGCCCGGCCGTCCAGTCCACGTAGTGCCGATGCACTTCAAAGACTACGTTCGGGGCCTCACCGGCGGGACGTTCCAGTTGCCGCCGGGCCCCCTGGAGGGCGCCGTATTCCGCCCCTTCGATATCAAGCATGATGAGGTCGGCGCCGGCGAATCCCTGATCCGCAAGGTAGTCGTCGATCGTAACCGTGGGAAAACCATCTTCCCCGCCGTCGTCAATCAGTTCCGGATAGGCAAAGGAATCATCCCCTACAAGCCGCATACGGCTCGTGGAATCTTTCCAGAGCCCCACGCTCCACATCCGCACGTTCCTGAGGCCGTTGAGCTTTACGTTTCGCACGAGCATTTCGTATTGCTCACGATTGGGTTCGAAGGCATGACAGGTCCCGTCCCGGGGTGCCATGGCCCCGGCGACCAGCACGGCCTGGTCGCCGAAATACGCTCCGCCGATTACCGCGGTGCGGGCCGTGCCCGCCAGGTACACGAGGAGCTTCGTGGTCTGCGGTTCCCACACGTGGTCGGGAACCGACGGACGGGACATGGCGAACTCACGGGCGATCTTGGACCGGTAACGGAAATCGAAGAGCGTTCCCGTACTCAGTTTTTTCCTGAGAATACCCACGTCTCGATGAAGGGCGTCCACGAGGGGACCGGTCACTTCGTCGCGAACGCTCCGACCGGCCGCGGCGAGGCGTTGTTCCGCCTCGATGCAGGCCTCGATAAATCGTTCCCTCAGCTCCGGATCGGTGCCGATCTCCGCAAGGGCGTCCGTCAGGGGCGTGTCGAGCGTGCACTCCGTAATCTGTTCCGTTTTCATAGTCCGCCTCTCATAGCCGAAATATGTCGGCAGGGATATTCCGTTGTGTTTTCTTGAAGACGAGTTCTCCCCCGGCACCGGAAAAGACCAGGGACTCTCCGGGCGTGTTGCGATTGATTACGCTCACCCCCTGGGAAAGCACCGAACCGTCACCGACCCTGCACCGCCCGATGACGGCAGTATGGGGGTACATGACCACCCTGTCGCCGATAACCGGGGCAACGCCGTGGTTCTTGCCCACCGTGCATCCCTGATACAGGACCAGGTAGTTGCCATAGGTCGCCCGGGCAAGCACGATGCCCGGCGAGTGTCCAATAAAGAAGACCTCCGGCAATTCCACATCGTAGAAACAACTGAATCCGTTCAGCGCCTTGTTAAGGAAGAACACCTTGGCGCAGAGGTCCTCGTCGGACCGGTTGCGCCAGATCGTATTGGCCAGGTAGTAGAGAAATATCGCGTACTGTTCCGAGTGGAGGTAATAGAACTCTCCCGGCGTCCACATCCGCACGGCGTTGATACACCGTTCGAGCCGGAAGATGGTCTCGTCGAGATCCCGGGCCACGGCGGTCTCCGTATCGGATCGGCCGTCGGGGAAAAAATGTCCGATCTGGCGGGCCACGTAGGCGGAAAGTCCCCCGGGCGAGGTCCCCTTGAGATTCACGATTTCACCTCCGCGGGGGAGGGAATACGGCGCAGGAGCTCTTCGAGACCGTCGAAAACACTCCGGGGCCTGAACCCGAACGCCTGCTCAAAACGGCTTACGTCGATAATCGGCAGGGCAGCCCCGGGTTCCTCGGAAACCGCCCGGACGAAAACCCCTGTGCGTTTTTCGAGAAACGCGAACAGATCGCCGTTCGTAACGTTTTCACCGCTTGCGAGGTTATAGATAGGCTCCTTTCCCCGGGTAACGATTTCGACGATCCCGCGTACCACGTCGTCGACGAATACATAATCGCGACAGAAACGGCTGGACGTCTCTATCTGCACCGGGCCTCCCCGGCCCAGTCGCAAAAGAACATCCGGCAGAAACCCCCGGGCACTTGGCGGCGCGCCGTATACACAGGAAAGGCGGGCGACCGAGGAACGGCCGCCGCCGGTGTGTATGCACAGAGATTCACCAAGGGCCTTTGAGAGATCGTAGAGGTGGCGGGGATCGTTGGGATTGAGCCTCAGGAGGTCGTCTTCGGAAACTCTCCTGTTCCCCAGACCGTCGTAAAGCCGCGTGGACGACAGATATACCAGGGACGTGAAACGGGCACGCTCGAGAATATCGCCCAGAAACGAAACGTGAGCCCGTACCGTATCAAAAGGACGGTCGCGGTAGTCAGCCGTAAGCCCGGCGCAATAGACCACGTATCCCAGGTCTTCCGAAAAAACCCGCGGGTCGGCCCGGCGCGGCGTAAAACACTCATCACCCCGTCCCGCGAGGTACGCGGTGACGCGGGATCCGATATATCCCCGCGATCCGATGACCGTGAATTTCAACACCCGCCTCCGGCCTTAAGGCTCCCTGCGGCCCCGCGGCACCGAGCAGCCGGCGCCGGGGACCAGTCGGGGTACGTCCGGTCCCGCTCGCTCATAACAGGTTCGGGAAGTGGCCAACGGACGCCCAGGGCCGGGTCGTCCCACCGTATTCCGCGGGAGGCGTCGGCCCGGTACGGAACGGAAATCTGATAGAACACCTCGGTTTCGTCCTCGAGCGTCTGAAACCCGTGGGCGCATCCTGGCGGGATATAGAGGGCGCGGCGGTTTTCCGCCGTAAGTTCCACCCCCGTCCAGTGGAGATAGCGGGGCGAGTCGGGACGCAGGTCGACGGCGACGTCGAAGACCGCGCCCCGGGTCACCCGCACGAGTTTTGCCTCTTCGTAGGGGGGTATTTGATAATGAAGCCCCCGAAGGGTCCCCCGGCGCGCATTCCAGGACGTACTGCACTGGACGAATTCCGCCGCCAGGCCCTGTGCTCTGAACTCTTCCGCGCAGAACGTCCGCATGAACGAGCCCCGGTGATCGTTTCGGGGTTCGGGCTCGACGATGACCGCGCCGGGTATCGGGGTCTCGATAAACCGCATCAGAAGACCTCCAGTTCGGGCACGGCCGGCAC
>CAYYSS010000081.1:0-9834 GCA_964474325.1 uncultured Nitrospirota bacterium | reverse complement strand
GGGGTCGGGCAACCACTTCCTGGAAATCCAGGAGGTCGATCAGGTTTTCGATCCCGTGGCCGCAAACGCTTTCGGCCTTTCCGAAGGCACAATAACCGTAATGATCCACTCCGGGTCCCGGGGGTTCGGCCACCAGATCTGTACGGATTTCCTTCCCGTTATGATGAAGGCCGCGGAGAAATACGGCATCACGCTCCGCGACCGGGAACTTGCCTGCGCGCCGGTAAATGCGCCCGAGGCCCGCCGGTATCTGGGGGCAATGAAAGCGGGTGCCAACTACGCCTGGGCAAACCGGCAGTGCATGACCCATTTCACGCGTCTCGCCTTCGAAAGAATTCTCGGGCGTACCGCGGCGGACCTGGGCATGCGGCTCGTCTACGACGTGGCCCACAACATTGCCAAGGAGGAAACCCATATGGTCGAGGGCCGCAAAAGGTCCTTAATTGTACATCGCAAAGGTGCAACCCGTGCCTTTGGACCGGGCAGCCCCGGGGTCCCTGCGCGATACCGGGGCGTGGGGCAACCCGTGCTGATTCCCGGAGATATGGGGCGGTACTCATTCGTCCTCAAGGGAACGGAGACCGCCATGGTGGAGTCCTTCGGTTCCACATGCCACGGGGCGGGAAGGCTTTTGTCCAGAAGACAGGCGCTCAAACGGGCAAAGGGCCGGGCGATTCATCGGGAGTTGGAAGACCGGGGGATCATCGTCCGTTCAGCGGGGAAACGAACTCTCGCCGAGGAGATGAGCGAGGCATACAAGGACGTGGCAAACGTTGTCGATGTGGTCCACGGGGCCGGTATCTCCCTGAAAGTCGCCCGCCTGCGTCCCCTGGCGGTCATCAAAGGCTGACACAGACCATGAACCTTCGCCTTGGCGAAATACCCTACGCCAATGTCTGGCCGATCTATACCGTCTTACGCGAAGAATTCAATCTCGCGGATTGGGAAATCGTCCGGGGTGTTCCCACCGAGCTGAACCGGGCCCTCGCCGAAGGGCGCATCGACGTGAGTCCTTCGTCGTCCGTCGAGTATCTGCTCAATCCGGGCCGGTATCGCTTTCTTCCCGATCTCTCGATAAGCTCCACGGGGCCGGTGCGAAGCATCCTCCTCCTCTCAAACCGGAAGATCGAAGATCTCGACGGCAGACGGGTTGCGCTCACCACCCAGTCGGCCACGTCGACGCTCCTTACGAGGGTAATCCTGGAGGAATTCTACGGTATGAGGCCGGATTATCACCCCACCGACGGACCGCCCCGGGCAGTACTTGGCGCCAGCGACGCATACCTCCTTATCGGCGACAACGCCCTGCTCGCAGGGCTCAGACCCTCGAGTCGATACACCTACGACCTCGGCGAACTCTGGTGGCGCAAGACCGGTCTGCCGTTCGTCTACGCCCTCTGGATCGCGGAAACCGATACCTGGAAAGATCCCCGGAAGGGCCCGCGGATTGCCGGCTTGGCGATGATGCTCCAGGAGGCCCGTACACGGGCGGCGCGGCGTTACGCGGAACTCGCCCGTAAGGCCGAACAGACCTCCTGGTATCCGGCCGGGCGTCTCGAGGAATATTGGAATCTCATGTCCTATGAACTGGACACCGCACATAATAGGGGCATGGAACTGTTTGCCGAACGCGTGAAAGCACTTGAGAAGCTCTCAAACAGGTTCCCGGATTAACGAGGAAGAACGCGCGGGTTAACCCCATTGTTGCAGAAGAATTGCCGCGAAAGGGGCCGGCGGGATCAAGAAAATACGCACGGCCGGCCTTCGGCGGCAGTCAGAAGGGGGAAGGGAAAAGTCGGCAGTCGGCGGTCGGCGGTCGGCGGTCGAAAATCGTAAATCTCCCCAGCCCGTCGCCCATTGTCTCTCGCCTTTAGCCTATCCTTACGCCGTCTTTCGGGTTTTATCTTCGCGGCCTCTTTAAGCCGTGTATCGCCGTTTGACTTTAGCCCTCTTCCCGCGCTAAAGTAGCGGCTTCGGGGCGTAGCGCAGTCTGGTAGCGCGCACGGTTCGGGACCGTGAAGTCGGAGGTTCAAATCCTCTCGCCCCGACCATTATTTCCCTTTTTCTTTTCCCGCCGACGTACCCGATCCCGTACTTTCCCGCACCATCTTCACGATGGCATCCGCCTTCTTATAACCCGGCACGACCATCCCGTCGGGCAAGACCAGGGTTGGTGTCGTCCGGATGCCCAGGGACGCGCCCAGGGCAATATTCTTATCGACCTGATCGGTCTCGCAGGTCGCCGGGGGCACGTCCTCCTTGTTGAGGCTCTTTTCGAGGAGTTCGCCGCTCCGGGAGCAGACGATGGCCTTGGCCTTGTCATAGGCGTCGGGATGTATTTTCACCAGGGGAAACATCTTTATAAAAAACGCAATGTCGGGATTCTCCGCTACAACCTTCTTCATTTCACCGTGAATTTTCTTGCAGAACGGACAGACCGGGTCGTCGAACACGATGACCTTGTTTTTCGCCCGGGGACTGCCCACGACAACGGCGTCGCCAAGGGGTATTTTCGAAATGTCGATTTTATTGAGATTTCTAAAGCGGTTTTGAGTCAGGTTTTCCCGGGTGGCCAGCTTAACCACTTGACCGGATATCACGTACTGTTTGGAGTAGTCAAGATATAGGGGATACTTACGTCCCCGCTTCAGTATATCAATCTCCCACAGGCCGCCGACCTCGGAAAACCGTACTCCGATCACATCGTCCGCCACGTCTTTAAGGATTCCCTTTGCCTCTTCCATGGACAAGGCGTGGCAGTCCTTGCACTCCCCGGCCCCGCACCCCTCGCCCTCGCCGCCGACCATAAAGGCTCCCGCCGGCATGAAAAACACGCCCACGATCAAGACTCCCCAGATGGCCAGAATAAGTTTTTTCATTTATTATTCCCCTTTCACTGGCCGTCTTCGGCTGCAGCAGACCGGCCCGACCGTTATCGCTACGTTATACCACATCGACGCCCCCTTAGAATAACCCAACGCCCATTTGACAGAAGTCTACGGCGAAATTTAGAATTTCCCGTGAAGAAATCAATAGTTCCCGATGGGACGGGACGTCCGTCCCTCCTCGTTGTCGACGACCTGCAAACCAATAGAGAACTGCTGGAGGCGATCCTGTGGAAGGAGGGGTGCGCCGTAAAAACCGCGGGCGGCGGCGCCGAAGCCCTGCGCCTTCTCGAGGAAGAGAATTTCGATCTCGCCGTACTCGACGTAATGATGCCGGGCATGAACGGTTTCGAACTCTGCGAGAAAATGAAGAACTGGCATCAGCCCCGGTTTTTTCCCATCATTCTCGTAACGGCTCTTCAGGACGTAGATTCGAAAATTAAAGGCCTCGAGTCCGGGGCGGACGATTTCATCAGCAAACCCTTCAACACCCTGGAGCTGACGACCCGTATCCGGTCGCTTCTCCGGCTGAAAACCATGCACGATGAACTGGATCATTCCGAAGACATCATCATCACCCTGGCGCTGGCCCTCGAGGCCAAGGACGCCTACACAAAGGGACATTCGGAACGGGTCGGCATGCTGGCCGAACGTCTGGCGGCGTTTATAGGGCTCAAGGATCGCGATTGCCTGCTTCTGAAAAAAGCCGGCTTTCTCCACGACATCGGCAAGATCGGTGTCCGGGGCGACATCCTGGCGAAACCCGGGCCGATCAACGACGCCGAACGCTCCAGCATGGAACGGCACCCCGCCTTAGGGGCCGAAATCTGCGCACCCCTCAACTCACTGAGAAACGCCCTGCCCATCGTCAGGCATCACCACGAACGATGGGACGGTACGGGTTTTCCCGACGGGCTGGCCGGCGAGGCGATCCCCTTGCTTGCCAGGGTCCTGTCGGTTGCCGACGCATACGACGCCATGGTTTCCGAACGCCCGTACCGAGATTCCCTGACCAGCGAAGCGGCCCTGGAGCGGCTCGCGAACGAACGGGATTCCGGGCAGTGGGACCCGCAAATAGTCGATGCCTTCCTCGCCATGTTCCGGTACGCACCGCCTCCCTGACCCATGATTAACGTCGCGATCGCGGGGGCGGGATCGGCCGGCAAGAAACTCCTGACACTGTTCGCCGACCGCACGGAAGTCGACGTCCTGGCCGTGTTCGACCAGGACCCGAACGCCCCCGCGCTTCCCCTGGCCTGGGATCGAGACATCCCCTTTGCACGGTCCATCGAGGAACTTATCTGCTCGGGCGCCGACGTGTTCCTGAACGTGACCGGCGATCCGGAGATCACGAAGGAACTGATGGCACGGGTCCCCCCCCATGCCCGGGTCCTGGACGGTGCCGCGGTGAATCTCATCCTGACTCTGACCGATATCCAGACCGCGTCGCAGGAGCTTCTGCGCCAGTCTCTGCGCGACCAGCAGATTCTTTATTTGACCGGACTTAATCTCACCTCCGCCGAGAGCCTTGAACAGGTCCTTGAGCAGATCCTGAACCGGGCCACCGCTCTTACCCACACCCCGGCCGGAAGCATTGCTCTTTACGACGAGGAGACCGATGCCTTCCGCATGGCGATTTCACAGGGTCTCAGCGACGATTTCCTGCGAAAAGCCCGGGGGGCCGTCCGGCGCGGCGGCCTGAACGATCAGATCCTGCAGAGCACAAAGCCGGTCGTCGTATCCGACATCCGCCGACAGCCTGGTTTCGACAACCCGGCGTTGAACCGGGAAGGGATTCGATCGGTACTCGCCTGCACCCTTCGAGGCGGGCGCGGACCCGTTGGTATTCTCTATGTAGACGACTTCGAACCCCGCGACTTCTCAAAACGCCACGTCAGCCTTATTTCGCTGTTCAGTTCCCAGGCCGCCATGGCCATCGAGAAGTTCCGGCTGATAGATCGTATCCGGGATACGGTGCGGTACCTGGAGGGAATACTGGATTACTCGGGCGATATGATCATGACCACCG
Source organism: uncultured Nitrospirota bacterium (assembly GCA_964474325.1). Taxonomy (GTDB): domain Bacteria; phylum Nitrospirota; class Thermodesulfovibrionia; order SZUA-242; family CAYYSS01; genus CAYYSS01. The sequence continues at coordinate 4,920 of CAYYSS010000081.1, read as the reverse complement.
ATACCGAGGGGCGAATCGTCCGCTTCAATCGGGGCGGTGAGGAACTGCTCGGGTATACCCAGGACGAAATCATCGGAAGACCCGCCCGCGAGATATATCGCGATCCGTCTGAGCGGGACAAAATCGCCGAAGAACTGAAGACCTCGGGTGTCGTACTGAACCGGGAAGTCGTGCTGATCCGCAAAGATGGATCCGCCGTAGACATCAGTCTCACCCTTTCCGTCCTGAAAGACCACGACGGACGCTCGATCGGGACCGTGGGGATCAGCAAGGACGTTACCCGGGAAAAAATGCTCAGAAAAGCCCTCGAGGAACGGAATCAGGAACTCAACATCCTGAACGACCGCCTCGAGGAGAAGGTATCGGAGCGAACCCGGGAACTCGAAAAGATCAACGAGGAACTCGAGCGGGCAAACCGCCTCAAATCCCAGTTCATCGCCAATATGAGTCACGAATTGAGGACCCCCCTCAATTCGATTATCGGCTTCTCCGACATCCTTTCCGAGCAAAGCTACGGTACGCTTAACGACAAACAGAACCGCTACGTGGAAAACATCGCTTCATCGGGACGCCATCTCCTGCAACTGGTCAACAATATCCTCGATCTGGCAAAGATCGAGGCCGGGCGTATCGATCTTATCCCCGACCGTTTTGACCTTTCCGAAGTCGTGGAGGAAGTGGCCTGCGCCATGCGGGCGATCAGCGAGAAAAAATCTGTTAACATAGAACTGTCCATTGCGCCGGATCTTCCTCCTGTCTCGGCCGATCGAGTGAAGATGAAACAGGTGTTCTACAACCTCATGGCAAACGCCGTGAAATTCACCGACGAAGGCGGCCGGGTGATCGTTCGCACGGGGCTTACGTCCAACGGAAACGGCGACGTCCCCGACGCGCCCGCGGATGCGGAGTTCTTCACGGTGGCCGTCACCGATACGGGCGTTGGGATACATCCGGATGAGACCGAACGGATCTTTAACGAATTCGAGCAGGCCGACGCGACGTTTTCGCGGAATTTCGAGGGCGCCGGCCTCGGCCTTTCCCTTTCCCGCCGCCTCGTCGAAATCCACGGCGGCCGCATAACCGTCGCGAGCACGCCCGGCAGAGGCAGTACGTTTACAGTCTATATACCCCGCGAAGCCCGCCCCGCGGTGAGCCCCGCCGCCGAAACGACGATCGGCGCCGCGGAACCGGTACACGACGAGAAGAGCCCGCCCCTCGCTCCTCTTATCCTCGTCGTTGAGGACGACTTCCCTACGTCGGAAATCCTGACGATTCATCTGTCCGAAGCAGGGTTCCGAGTCGGCCACGCCGTGGACGGCGACGAAGCCATCCGCAAGGCTGTTGAACTCTCACCGGCCCTTATCATACTCGACGTAATGACTCCCCGGCGGGACGGCTGGGAAGTTCTTCAAACCCTGAAGAACCGGGAAGATACCAAGGCAATTCCGATTATCGTCCATGCGGTTGTCGATAATCGGGAACAGGCGTTTTCCCTGGGGGCCGCGGATTATCTCCCGAAACCGCTCGAAAAGGGAACACTGCTCGAAAAGGTCACGGATATCGTGGGCGTCGGGGCCGCCGGGGCCGGATCTTCCACGGTACTGCTCGTGTCAAACGACCGGGAGTTTACGGACCGCATTGCGAACGAGGCCCCTGCAGTGGGGTTGTCCGTAGAAACGTCCGTTGCCGCGGGTGACATCTTTGAACGGCTTCGGTCCCGTTCGCCGGCGGTATTGGTGGCGGACGCGGATCTGCTCGCCGAAGGCCCGGCCGGTGTGCTTCGTCCCATCAAGGAACATCCCAACATAAGAACCATGCCGATCTTCGTTGTCGCCGGGGATACCCTGCCGCTCCAGGACCGGGTGGGACTGTCGTCTTTCGTTGAACGGCTGATTCCAAAAGCCGAATTCAGTGCCAAAACCCTTCGCCGCGAACTCGCCGAACTCGAACGGGCCGGTTCCCGGCATTCGGGATTGATCGATCCGGCAACCGGCATATTCAACCACCGGTATTTCGACATCCGGCTTGAGCAGGAACTGGGCCGGGCGGAACGGTACGGAGACCCCCTGGCCCTCATCTTTATCGCAATGGACGAATCCGAACGTTTCCGGGAACTGAAAGGCGATTACTACGCACAGGCGGCGTTCGAGAAAATAACCGAACTGATCCGGAAACACATCAGGGGTTCCGATATATTCGCCCGTTACCGGAGGGACACCCTTGCGGTGCTCCTGCCGAATACGAACCTGGCCGACGCCCATACCCTCGCCGGGCGCTTTGTGGATCTGGTGGAGACCTATCCCTTTCTGTTTGAAGACGTCCAGGAGAAACGGACGATCACGGCGAGCGCCGGTCTTTCGGTATACCGCGCGCCCATGACCTCGGCGGATATAGTACGAACGGCGAGCGAGGCTCTCGCACACGCCCGGACCCTCGGCGGTAATCGTGTTGAAGTCAAAGAGAGCCCTTCATGACCGAACCCATCGCCTGCCCCTTCTGCGAGGGAACACTCCTGCAGGAAAACGAGCCTACCGAGATCCAGTTCGATGAAGAAATATGGACGATCCGGCATTGGCAGTGTCTGGAATGCGGAGAGACTTTCGACAAAGTGATGATCCATGACGAAGACGGATTCGACGAAGAACTCTACGACATGGAAAACGGTCTCGATAATTGAGCGCTCATTCGTTTAAACGGATCGACGAGGGCGGACTTTCGATTCTTCTCCGTTCCACGGGTGGCCGCATCACCGGCCTGTCGTTTCTTCCCCCCGGCGAGCCACGGGTCCTGCCCCGTATTGCCCGCGGTGACAGCTTGGTCCTCCGTACAGCCGCAAAGGAACTATCAGCCTATCTTCGCGGTCAACCGGTACGCTGGTCGTTTCCTTTGGAGCCTCTCATCGGCACCGAGTGGCAGAAGGCCGTGTGGAAGGCCCTTTCTTCGATTCCGTACGGCCAAGTCCGGACGTACGGTGAGATTGCGGAATCTCTCGGCAGTCCCCGCTCCGCTCGTTCCGTCGGCGGAGCCTGCGGTGCAAACCCGCTTCCGATAATCGTCCCCTGCCACCGGGTTGTCGGTGCCCGCGGACAGCTCGGAGGCTTCAGTTCCGGTATCGCGACAAAGAGAAAACTCCTCAAACAGGAACAATCAGGATCACAAACAGGGAGATTGCGGTAGCGATAGAGATATCAACCCGGATTAGCGCACCGGCACCAATTGTTTCTTTACCTTAAACGTTGCAAAAGATTCTTGGAAAAGGGACCGGCGGGATCAAGAAAATACGCACGGCCGGCCTTCGGCGGCAGTCAGAAGGGAGAAGAAACAAGGGAGACGGGAGATGCCTCTCATTCCCCTCGCCCATAGCCTCTCGCCTATAGCCTATCCTTACGCCGTCTTGCGGATTTTCTTGAGGCCGCCGGGCCCGGATTTTATGCCGCTGTAAGGTTTATACGAATCTGCAGTCCCGTTCAAGCGCCGCGGCGAGACGGTCCATATAATCGTTCCGAGCAATCGACCGGGCACCGATCGATTCCGTTATCGGAGTAAGCATCTGGCAGTCGAGAAGGGTGAAGCCTCTTTCCTTCAGACGGTCCGTAAGGGCGATGAGGGCCACTTTCGAAGCATTCGTTCTGCGGTGAAACATGGATTCGCCCGCGAAGAGTCCGCCGACCGTTACCCCGTAGAGCCCCCCGACCAGCTCATCTCCCTCCCAGGCCTCAACGCTGTGCGCGTGCCCCATTTCGTATAACCGCACGTAGGCCTCCACCATTTCCGGGGTTATCCACGTCTCGTCAAGTCCGCCGGGCCGGTCCCCGCATGCGGTGACGACTTCCCGAAAGGCCGTATTGATCCTGATCTCAAACGGGTTCGCGCGAAGCGTTTTCTTGAGGCTCCTGCCGATATGGATTCGGTCCAGGGGAATAATCGCTCGGGGGTCGGGCGACCACCAGAGTATGGGCTGTCCAGGGCCGTACCAGGGATAGATTCCCTTCCGATACGCCCCGAGAAGCCTTTCAGGAAGAAGGTCGCCGCCCACCGCGACAAGCCCTTCCGGGGTAGCCGTCTCTACGTCGGGGAATTCCGATCCGGGGTTAAGCCACATTTCTATGCCCGAAGATTGTGTCTTTTAAACAATTCAGCCACTGACGGACGGACTCTGATTGACGCGGATAAAAGAACGGGTAAAGAAGCGGGTGGTTTCAATTCACAATTCACTATTCACCATTCACGAGTGTTTTAACCTTGAACCATATTCTCCCCCCCTCGCCCATCGCCTAACGCCCGTCGCCTGCGCCCGCGGGCGTCAATCGTCAATCATAAGCCCGACCCGGCCTTACGGTCGCTCGAACCGGAACGAAAGCCTTTCTTTTTCGAGTACCACGTCCACGGCGCCGCCCTTTTCGAGTCTGCCAAAGAGGATTTCGTCGGCCAGGGGCTGTTTGATTTCCTTGTAGATAAGCCGTTCGAGGGGTCGGGCCCCGAACACGGGATCGAAACCCTTCTCGGCAAGCCAGCGGCGGGCGTCGTCGCTGAGCCGAATCTCTACCTTCTGCTCGGTGAGCTGACTCGTAAGTTCCTTGATGAACTTTTCGACGATACGCTCCACCGATTCGATCGCAAGCCGGTCGAAGGTGATGATCGCATCCAGCCGGTTTCTGAACTCAGGGCTGAAGGTCCGGTTTAATGCCTCTTCATAATCCCCGAGCCGCCCGCCTTTGGTGTCGCCGAAACCGATGGCCCCCTTTGCCTGCTCTACCGCCCCCACATTGCTCGTCATGATGAGGATAACGTTTCGGAAATCGGTCTTTTTGCCGCTATTGTCCGTAAGCGTGGCATAGTCCATCACCTGAAGCAGGATCCCGAATATGTCCGGATGGGCCTTTTCGATCTCGTCGAGGAGCAGAACCGTATAGGGATGCT